>CAZLKG010000012.1:0-18452 GCA_964560045.1 uncultured Slackia sp. | reverse complement strand
TGGTCGGATCTAATGATCGCCCGTTCGATGAACTTCGAGAAGGGGCGATGGCTGCTCATTTCGAAGAGAAGGGACTCTTGTGAGTGAGACTCCACTCCTTCTTATTGATACCTGCGTGTGGATTGATGCATACCTAGGCGAGAGAAAAGGCCATGATATCGCGCGATCCCTTATTGACACCGCGCTCGACATGGGGGCGGAGCTTTTGTATGCGATTACGACATGCAAGGATGTGTATTACCTCATAGGAGTTCTCCTGAAGAAGCGCGCAAGCGAATCGGAAGGCAGCCTTTCGGCAGCGGACACCGAGGCGATCAAGCGCATCTCGCAGGGCTGTTTGACTAGCATGCGAGCCATCGCGACCGCCGTCGCGCTCGACGAAAGCGATGTCTGGATAGCTGAGAAGCTGCAGGGCATCCATTCGGATTTCGAAGACAACCTTGTTATAGCGGCGGCGTTGCGCTCCAAGGCCGATTTTCTCGTTACCACTGACGAGCGGCTCATCGCTCATTCACCGGTCGCTGCTCTCACGCCGCAGGATGCGATCACGTATCTGAAAGAGGGTATTGCCTCGTAGTCGAGCTGCTGTGTTGGCAGAGATCGGCTTACGCGCTGGACGAATACCTAATCGCCTAAAACCTCTGTCTCAATCCATTGAAGACGAGTAAATAAAAACCCGTCAATAAATTGCTCGGTTTTATTATTTTTTGGAAAACCCGTCATTTTGTTGACGATTTTTGATATACGCTATCTCAATATTCAGAGGCTCCACATGCCTGCGTATGTACCAATGCACAAACGAGCACAACTGAACCAACGCACCGAAGAAAGGCTGATTGTCATGTCTAAAACGCTTATTCCCCGCTCCTATGCTATGGAATGGCTTGAGCGATGGCGTGACAAAGAGCCTATCAAAGTGATTACAGGTCTTCGCCGCTGTGGAAAGTCGAGTGCGCTTGAACTTTTTCGCAACAAGTTACGCGAAGATGGCGTGTCTAGCAAAAATATTCTGTCAATCAATTTCGAAAGCCTTGATTGCGTTTACCCAACCGAGGCGCAAGCGCTTTATAATTACGTGGCCAAACAGCTCAACTCAGGCATGAATTACGTCTTCTTGGACGAGATTCAACACGTGCAGGATTTTGAGCGCGCAGTTGATGGACTGGTGCTCAGAGATGATGTGGATCTCTATATCACCGGATCTAACGCAAACATGCTTTCCGGTGAACTAGCAACGCTCATTACGGGACGCTATGTAGAGCTTCAGATGCACCCCTTCTCTTTTGCGGAGTATTGTTTGGCTTTCGAAGGGATAAATGAAGAGGTGCTCTTTGATAGGTACCTCACATATGGCGGCATGCCCTACATCATCAATTTGTTCGATGATCAAAGCGTTGTTGATTATTTGGGCGGTGTATTCAACACCATCGTAATGGGTGATGTCGCGCAACGTCATCCGCGCATGAACATGCAGGCGTTTCAACGCACTGCGGCGTTTCTAGCGGACAATGTGGGCAACATAACATCGCTCACCCGTATTTCATCAGGACTTAAAGGTTCTGGCGATTCGGTTTCAACCGGAGCGGTTAATGAGTACGTCGCTGCTCTCCTGGAAAACTATCTGCTTTATAAAGCGCCCCGATACAACATAAAAGGGCGCGAATATCTGGAAACGCTGGAAAAGTACTACCTGGGAGATCTTGGTTTTAGGCTCTGGCTGTTGGGCAAACGCCAAGGAGATGTTGGACACAGAATTGAAAATGTAGTCTATGTCGAACTATTGCGCCGATTCACGCACGTAAGTGTAGGTAAGATAAGACAAGCAGAGATAGATTTCTTTGCCGAAAAAGACGGAATCCCCACCTACATTCAAGTGACACAAAGCGTAATGGACGGTGGAGTGCGCGAGCGCGAATATGCCCCTCTGCGCGCTATCGAAGACAACCACGAAAAGATTGTGCTGACGCTTGATAGGATCGGCAATGGCGACTACAACGGCATCAAGCAGATCAATCTTATAGATTGGTTACTGGGTCGGGTTTGACGTGAAAGAGTGCCGCTATCGTCGTTGAGTGCAGTATCTCATCTCGCTGAAGGGGCTTTCCGCTGGTATGTGTATGGTATATGGCAAAATTGCCGGAGAGAACGTCGTGAACGGCACCTAGATTTCACGCGGAAGCGCGGTTTACAGCAAAACCTCGTATCCGATGCGTTTTTTCGTGGGTTCGAGGGTGTTCGATAGTTCCACTTCGCAACAGCGCTTCATGCCGCATTTCTCGAAGGTGCGCTGCATGGGGCCATTGCCCTCATGAGTGTCGGTGCGTACGCTGGCAAGGCCACGGGTTTTGGCGAGTGTCATGGCCGAGCGCACCATAAAACTTGCCACGCCGCAGCGTGTGGCCTTGGCCGATACGGCAAGGCGATGCAGCGTGGCGTAGCCTACCGATTGGTTGGTTGCATGGGCCACCTCGGCTGAGTTGGGTGAGGTGGTGAGCCACGAGCCGCAGGTCACGCGGTCGTAATCGGGTTCGCCCGTATCTACGAACGCGAGCGTTCCTACGACTTCCCCTTCGTGAAAAGTGCTCGCTCCGACTCGCTGTGCGTTGTCGCCTTCCGCCACCGCCACCATCGTGTAGCCAGCCGCGATGTCTGAGCGAATCATGCTTGCGTTGGGACTGCCGCCTTGCCACTGATCGATGCCCAGCTTGGCCAAGGTTGCGCGACCGTCTTCAATAATTGCCATAACAGCAGCGAAGTCCTCTGGTATTGCTTGGCGAAAAATCATGGCAGATCCTCTCTTAAGAGACGCGGCGGGTGCTTTGTCGGATTGCTGGAGGCAGTGTAGACGACTCATGCTGTGGGTGTGACAATAATGTTTACTCGGTGGCTCGTTGCCACCAAAGCACTCAAAAGCACCCAAAACACTCAAAAGCGTGTGGTTATCTGCCAGTCTTCAGCCCAAACCTGGCTCTCACAATGGTTCTTGAACAGGTAGATTGAATTTCTAGATGCAACACTGGGCGTTTAATCCTGCGGGAAGGAAGAGGAAGACGAGGGACGCAGGCCGGTTATCTCGAAGAGAGATTAACGGCTCTTGCAATGCCTCTTGCAATCCCACTGTTCCCGCTGTTCTGCCTATGGCGCACTGCGCAACGGGCGTCGTTTGTGGTAAGCTGCACCATCACGGAGGAATGGCCGAGTGGTTGAAGGCACTTGTCTTGAAAACAAGAAGGGCGAAAGCTCTCGTGGGTTCAAATCCTACTTCCTCCGCCATAGACTTGATTGCGCCACTTTGCTTGGGTGGCGCTTTTTGTTTCTCAAAAAATTCTTCCCAAAAAACCCTAGCGTTTTGAAAAGGAACCCTCTATAATGCATTTATTCTCACCTGAGAATAAATTGCGCGGCTTTGCCAATGGGCTGCGCGGCAAGCCTTTCGCCTTCGCTCCGCGTGCACCACCCCCTTCTGTGCGCGGCTCGGAGGCGAATGTGTGTAATGGAGCTTTTTGTCCCTCTGACCTCCTGACCCCTTCGAGGTTCTTGATCCCCCTGAGTCCCAGGAGATCTTCGCCCGAAGGTGCCATCCCGTCTCAACTAGCTGCAATCACTCGACCTCTGATCGCGTCTCCAGATACTTGGTCATGGAGTAGTGAGCAACGTCGGATCGGTTGACTATGCCCACCAGGCGTCCCTCATCGGTAACGGGAATTTTTTTCAGGTGATTCTCGCCCAGAATCCTGCACACCTCGCGCAGGTCGGAATGAACATCCACGGTGAGAACCTTTTTCACTCCAATACTAAGCGCACTGGCTTCCATTATCGAGCGCGCCTTATCCTCAAACTTGTCGCTGCTTTCAGCGGTGAGCTGCGTGAACAGAACGGGGTCGGTAAAGGTGGTTTTGCGCTTGGCTAACACGCGCGCCACATCCCCGTCGCTCACAAAGCCCACTGCGTGCCCCTCGGCATTCGCGATGGGAGCGGCGCTGATGTGTTTGTCAACGAACAGTTTCACTGCATCGTATACGGTGGCGGTATCAGGCAGCGTGTATACATCGCGCTTCATGATGGCCTCAATCATGCTGCGGTGCCTGCTGTCGGAGTCGGTGGCGGCGGCATCGCCCGGTTTATCCTTTACGAATACGATGGTGATGATCAGGCCAATCAAACACAGGATGGTGCCCGCAAAAAACGCCGCGTCTACGCCCGAGATGCCCGCATGAACGGAATCTAGGCCACCTTGCGTCATGGCATTGGTTACCATCGTGGAGATAGATACCAGGATTGCCGTGCCAAATGAGCCTGCCACCTGACGAAGCGTGTTGTTCACGGAGGTGCCATGGTTCATGAGGGAGTCGCTGAGGGAGTTCATGGCCCAGGTGTTGATGGGCATGTTTACAAGCGACATAGAGAACATGCGCGCCGCATACAAAACGGTCAGGTAGATGATGCCGGTTGAGTCGCCTAAGAATGCGAAGGCCAATGTGGATACGGTGAGCATTGTCATACCCACAAGGCTCAATGCACGTGGCCCGTGCTTGTCAAATAGACGTCCGGCGATGGGTCCCATGGCCCCCATAATGAGGGCACCGGGGAGGATCACTAGGCCTGATACGGTTGCCGAGTAGCCCATGTAGGTTTGAAGGTAGATAGGCATCAAGACACCGGAGGCAAGAAGCGAACCCTGCACCAGCATGGCTATGATAGTGCCGGTCAAAAACTTTCGGTTGGTCAGCACGCGCACCTGCAGCATGGGTTCATCCATCTTGAGCTGGCGACGGAAGAACATCACCAGAACAGCAAGGCCAAGCAAGGCAATCACAACGTCCTGAGCGCTGATACCGTACGACCCGATGGTGGAAAGCCCGTACAGCAGTCCGCCAAACCCGAGAGTAGACATGATGAGTGATGGTTTGTCCAGTGTGGAATCGGGCTTGCACCCTCCTATTGACTTGTCGATGAATACGATGCTGGCCACCACTACGAGAAGCATTAGGACGGCAATGGCGTAGAACAACACGTGATAGTTGTAGGTGTCTATCACCACACCGGCGACACTCGGGCCTATTGCCGGGGCGAACGCGATGGTTATGCCAAAGATACCCATGGCGGAGCCGCGGTGTTCGGACGGGAACGTAAGCATCAATGTGGTCATGACAAGGGGCATGCTCACGCCGGCACCTGCCGCTTGCAAAAGGCGCCCCACAAGCAGGAGAGGAAAAGACGTTGACCATCCCGCAAGCACGCTGCCTAGGGCGAACACGGCCATGGAGAGGGTGAAGAGTGTGCGCGTCTTATAGCGGTCAGTCAGATACGCCGTGACAGGAATCATGATGGCATTCACCAATGTGAATCCGGTGGTGAGCCATTGTGCCATTGCGGCTTCGACCCCGGTTTCCTCCATGATTGAAGGCAGGGCGGGGGTGACGACCGTCTGGTTCAGGATGGCCACGAAGGTTCCGAATACCATGACGGCAATCATCGTGACCTGCTGTTTCGTGAGATTCATGCGCAATCCCTTCTCTTGTTGTCGGGCGGCATGATGAGGCCACAGCTCGCAGAACTGTGGCCGGAATCAATCAACGCTGCTCTGCACATTCCCGCAGAGTGCACGGCGTATCATGGCGCTCGGCTGCAGATGATAGTGTGTGCGAAAAGCTCCTGACAACAAAAGCTACAGACTCATTGCGAAAGGGCGTTCCGGCATCGTAGCGTGACAAGAAGCTCGTTGTCGATCAAGGCAAGTGTACAACCGGGTACAGGAAGCCTCTAGGGGGCGGCCAAGAAGTATAATAAAGCCTTCACAACCGGGAAGCTACGTGAGGGATAGAATGTACGTCCCGCCCTGCAGCACATCCGTCCGCAGGAGGCGGAGGGGTTGCAATGGAAGATGCCGCCAGATTTAAGCGCTCGTGCTTTGAGCGAGTGGTGCTTTTACTGCGGAGAGGGACGCGTTTTGCCCGTAGAGGTTTTGCCCGTAGAGGTGATGGGGGAGGAAAGCTGATGCTGGCGGGAGTTCCGCCTTCGGCAGATGAGTTAATAGCAGACGATGAGCGCTTCATGCGCATGGCTCTCGATCGGGCGCGCGCAGCCGGGGAAGCCGGAGAGGTTCCCATAGGAGCTGTCGTGGTACGACAGGGGCAGGTTATCGCGCAGGGCGACAACCGGCGTGAGCGAGATTGTGATCCATCGGGTCATGCGGAGTTTTTGGCCATTCTCCAAGCCGCGCGCGAATTGGGGCGCTGGCGGCTTTCCGATTGCACGGTGTACGTGACGCTTGAGCCCTGCATCATGTGCGCAGGACTTATGCATCAGGCGCGTATCGGGCGATGTGTGTACGGTGCGCACGACCCCAAGGCCGGAGCGCTGGGTTCGCTGTATTCCGTGTATGATGACGTGCGCCTCAATCATCGTTTCTGCGTTGAGTCTGGGGTTTTGGAAGGCGAGTGCGTCCGACTCCTGCGCGAATTTTTTGAGGCACGACGTACAGGGAGGCAGGAGAGAGAATCCGATAAGTGTTCCTAGGATGTAAGTGTTCCTGGGATGTGCGCTGCGTTTTGCATGGTGAATGCTTCTTTTCTTAGGAGTCCTGCCGGTTTTGGACGTTTTTGGCATTTTCGATCGCTTCTTCGGAAAGAGGGTGTATGGATTACGCCACCACAGTGATAGCTCCCGCTAAGGTGAACCTTCATCTTAATATAGGCCCCGTTCAAAGCGACGGCTACCATGCTGCCGTGTCCGTTTTGCATGCCATCACGCTGCACGACACGCTTTCCATGCGCTTCAAACGTGCTGCTTCGGGATCGGGACTTACGGTTGAGGTGTGCTGTCAAGGATCGGCTGGCATTGAGCCGCCCGATGTGGCACCGCAGGACAACATCGCTTACAAGGCCGTGGTTGCCTTGGCTAAGGCCCTAGGGCGCTCGGAAGACGAAGTGGTGTCCATTAAGATCACCAAGACGATTCCTTATGCGGCGGGCCTCGGGGGAGGCTCATCCGATGCGGCGGCCGCACTCGTGGGTGCCGCGAGCGCGTGGGGGGTAGAGGCTCTATCTTCCCAGGTGGTCGAGGTTGCCGCGTCCTTGGGAGCTGACGTGCCGTTCTTTCTGCACGGCGGCTGCGCGTGCATGACGGGCAGGGGAGACGTATTTGATCGCGCCATCGAACCCATGAATAAGCCGCTTGTGTTGGTGCGTCCCAACACCGGCGTTTCTACCGCTGCGGCCTATCGGGCCTTTGATGAGTGCGAGATCGCCAAGGCAAGGGATGAGGCGTTTGTTGCCTGCGAGGCGCAATCGGCTTCCGACGTGCCCTTGTTCAACAACCTTGCCTTAGCATCCGAATCGCTGCTTCCCGAGCTTGCCCGTGTGCGTGAGTGGCTTTCCGGTCGTAGGGGCGTAGAGCGTGCGGCAACGGGTGAGTCCAAGGTGCTGCTTTCGGGCAGTGGATCGGCCAGTTTTGCCGTGTGCGAGAGCATGGATGCAGCCTTTGCCATTGTGGCGGATGCCAAACTTGAGGGCTGGTGGGCGCGCAGCTGCTCATTTGCATCCATCGGAGCCTGCGTGCTCGACACCTCGCCCTGAACCTCACCTCGAGACCTCGTTCCCTCTCAATACCCCATGCGCCTTAGCGCGGCATCATCCATCCCAAAGTGATGGCCTATTTCGTGTATCACCGTTCTGCGAACCTCTTTCACCACGCGATCACGTGAACTGAAGCAGCGCTCGTGGGGGCCTTTGAAGATGGTTACCACATCAGGCATCTCTCCTCCTCCGTACCACCCGCCTCGCCGGGTAAGGGAGATGCCTTCGTACAGCCCTAAAACCTCGCCTTTGGGGCCCTTGGTGCCGGATGCGTTGATTTGTGTGGGACTCGGCTCGCTCTGCACGGTGACCATCACGTTGTCAAGAGCCTGGAGAAATATGTCAGGAATAGAGTCGAGTGCGTCTTGAACCGCCTGCTCAAACTCTTCGTCGGTCATCAAATACATGGCCTCTCCGTCGTTGCATCTAGTCTGCACGTTTGCGGTTAGGGGGGCAGTGAGTATGGAAAGCTAGGCATCGATCTGCTGCGCTGTTCGATCTGCATTATGACACACGTGCGGTCTCGCTTGCGTTTACGTAGCTTTTACGCAATGATATTCTGTCCTCGACGTAATCTGACGATGCGAAGGATTGGGTTTGCTGCATAAGTCTAGGGTATGAGTCCAGGTGCCCTACTTTCGCTTCGGATGAGCGTTTTGTGTAAAGGGGTGCAAGATTTTTCAAGAAAGAGGTTCGTTATGGACGACAAGACCACGAGCGCGTCCGCTTCTGAACGTGCTGAAAATTCGGGAGAGGGATCCACGCCCATTAAGGCTTCCACGTCTCAGACCTCACCCGTGTTCTCCACGTATTCACGATCATCGAAGTCGCCTGTGCAGCCGACTCGGTCAACAAAGCCTTTCCGGTCCTCTCGGTCGACAAAGCCTTCCCAGTCCTCCCGACCTCAGCAATCCGCCGAGTTCAGTGGGCAGGGTTCGTATCCGCCACCTCAATCGATGCCTCCTTCTCCTTATACACAAAAACGCAGCGTCATGTCGATTATCGCGCTGCTCTTTGGCATTTTCGCCATCCTGTTTGCATGGATGCCGCTGTTCGGCATCATTTTGGGCAGCGTCGCTATCGTGATGGCGTCCAAGGCCGTCAAGCAGAGCGGTCGCGATGGTAAAGCTACCGCAGGTAGGGTATGCGGCATCGTGGGCATCGTGCTTGCGGTGCTTTCATTCATTCTCTACCTCGTTCTTGCCTCCTTTTCGGTCTTTGCCATGTACTCTGGCTATGAATTGCTTTCCGAGTATGCGACCTCCGATTACCTCTCTGATGAGACATATCAAGACGGCACAAGCAACGACACCGAGGCGGCACAGGAAGTGGCTTCGGCTCAGCTTGACCTGTTGGTGAACCAAGATGAGGCTACCGTGGAGGCGCTTGCCGTCAAGATAGACGAAGACTTTACGGCGGCAGTCGGGGTGAGCCATTCCGAGATGGGCGTGGATCCTACTGATCTGGCGCGCTGGATGCTTGAGGATGTCTCATACGAACTCTATGGAACGTATGCCTACGACTACGAGGCCACCGTCAGTGCCGGTGTTGACCTGCGCGACTCCTCTGCACTTATGAACAATTTTGCCGATAAGGTATACGAATTTAATGATTCTGAGGAAGTTCAAACTATGGACGACGATCAGATCATGGCACGTTTAGGAGAGTTGTATTACGAAACCATGGAAGAAACTACTGATATGACTTTTTATCTCATCGAACTTGATGTCGTGAACGAAGGCGATGGATGGGTGGTCGATCAGGATTCATGGGAAGAAGCGCTGGAGTATCTCTCTCTGTACTAGCTTGACATTGTTCCGAAGGCAGCGGGGTTTCGCATGCAGCCGCAAAACGCTGCGGGCGTGTGAAACCTCCGCTCCTTTGGGGTCAGAGTTTGTGGCAACCTGCTAAAGCCAAGTCGAACCGCAGATCTGCCCGATCCCAACCTATTCTTTTTTCTGATAATCGCGCATCAAGGCGGCGAAGGCGGGCATTGAGTTCACGATGGTGTCAAGATTTACGCAATAGCCGATGCGAATCCATCCGCTCACGCCAAAGCTATCGCTGGGCACAAGCAAAAGTTCGTGCTTTTTAGCGGCTTCGGAAAACGCTCGCGCATCGGGTTCAAGCGCGCGTACCCACAGATAAAACGCACCCTGTGGCGGGATGCATTCATATCCCAGCTTGGTAAGACCCTCATAGAGGGTATCGCGGTTCACGCGGTAGGCCTCCACATCGCACGGAGTATCTACGCAGCGCTCAATTACGCCCTGGAACAGGCTTGGTGCGCATACGAAGCCAAGTGCGCGTCCGGCTCCGCATACCGCTGCGTATACGTCGCGTGCGTCTTTCATGGCGGGCGGCACTAAAACGTAGCCAATACGCTCTCCGGGCAGGCTCAGTGATTTGGAGTACGAATAGCACACGAAGGTGTTTTCGTAGAGCGAGGGAATAAATGCTACCTTTGTCTTCTCGTACACGATCTCACGATAGGGTTCATCGGCCACAAGGTAGATCTCGCGACCTAGTTCATCTTGCTTGCGACGGAGAACATCGGCGAGTTTTGCCAGGTCATACTCGGGATACACGGCACCGGTGGGATTGTTGGGCGAGTTTATGATGATCCCTTTGGTTCGCGGCGTGAGGGCACTTTC
This sequence comes from uncultured Slackia sp., assembly GCA_964560045.1. Lineage (GTDB taxonomy): Bacteria > Actinomycetota > Coriobacteriia > Coriobacteriales > Eggerthellaceae > Slackia. The sequence goes on along the minus strand of CAZLKG010000012.1, from coordinate 8,221 downwards.
AATCCCTGCAATATCGAGCTGAAAGTCATCCTGGCGGGCAGGTACCTCCACGCACGTGCAGCCTGCTGTCTCGATCCATACACGGTATTCGGGAAAATATGGCGCTACCACGATGAACTCATCGCCTGGATTGCCCACGGCGTGCAGCACGATAGCGAGTGAGGCTGCTGCGCCTGCGGTCATGTACAGATCACTTGCCGAATACGCCGTGCCGAATCGACGGTTGAGGGAGTCGGCGATTGCTGTGCGTACTCCCTGGGTGCCCTGAGCCGCAGTGTAGGCGTGTATCTGGTCGGCAGGAGGCGCTATGAGCGCTTCCAAAGCATCATGCACCTCTTGTGGGGTAGGGACGTTGGGGTTGCCCAAGCTGAAATCGAACACCTTTTCTGCTCCGATCTCGGCCTTACGAGTCGTGCCATAGGCAAACAGCTCGCGAATTTCCGAAGGTTCGCTCCCGAGTTCATACATGCGCTTGTTGATCATGTTCCGTCCTTAGAACGTGGAGTTGTGCCGCGAAACGTAAGGTAGATGTGCGCTTTAGGAGCGGCACTTATTGCTTCTTTCAGTCTAGCGCCGAAAGGGCTTCATCGAAACCGGATTTCAAAAAGATTTTTCGGCGGGTTCTTTGCCCCATCTCTACGCCCCATCCCTGCAATGGTTCCCACAGTGGCGGGCACCACCGACTTTACGTTTGTTTGTACGACGCTTAGTGTAGCGGTAACTGGGATGGGGTCGCTTTTCGCTCAACCGGGACAAGGGCTGATTTTAGCTCAACCTTGTTTGGATCAGGTGTCGGATGGCATCAACCGCATGTCCACGAAACATTGCGCGCGGGCCAGCATAGGCCATGGCTTTGCGCTGGAACGCCTGTTCGTCGGGCGCATAGCAGTGGTTCGAGCACGTCTTGCAGCTGGGTCGCGGATCGCGTTTGCACAGCGCCCGCCTCACCTCGCCGTAGCGCAGGTGCGCCGCGCATTCAGGGCACAGGCGCGGAATTTTGCGCCGGGGATATACCATGGCCTTTACCGCCTCGCTCTCAAACGGTACGCGCAGTGCTTCGTCGTGATGATCAGCGCAATAAATCTCGGTCATGCCTCCCAGGGTCACGATGTCGCGCGCCACATCTCTTTGGGCGAATCGCTCCATGATGTGCTCGCGTTGATGTTTGTAGGCGCGCGCCGTCATCGCGTCTGCCTTCTGGATGATGAGCACCCTCTCATCATCGCCGCATGCGCAAGCGCCTGTGTCTTTGTGTGCTGTGCCCGCCTTATCAAGGGCGCTAGAGGCGGCAGGGTTGTCGGATTTCTCGGTACTCACGGGTCAACCTGCCTATTTTGAGAGATTTTCAGGTGCTTGAGCGCTGCTGTGTTTGCTTGCTGCGCTCGCCGCTTGCTCAGCTTGCTCATGTTCATCGGGCGTGGTTTTCTCCAGGGCAAAATCGAGTATGTGGAGTTCGAAGCACTTTTCCACGTAAATCTTATTCGTGGCACATGTCACGGCTGAAATTGCCATGCGCCGCTCTGGGGTGAGATTCGAGGTGCTTTTCACGTTTAAGGAAAATGCGAAGCCTTGCACAGGATTGAGCTCTAGGGTGGTACCGAGCTTCGAGGGGTGGGGGGCACCGCAAAACAGTGCTCGTAGGCTTTCTTCGACTGCGGTGCAGAAGAAGTTATAGGAACGATCTGTCGCGTGCGTTGCGGCCTGCGCTTTGAACAATCGATGGATGTCATCTATAGCAAAGGTGCGCTTGAGTAGGCATATCGCAATAAGGCGGGCAATATGTTCCCGACCGTAGCGCTTGCGTTTGGGGGTGGGGAGCACGCGTTGTTTGACGTAGTTGTTCACCATGGATGACGTAAGCAGCTTCTCGTTGGCAGAGACCAGCGGCTGTAGCTGGTCTTCCACGTAGATGAGTACTTGATCCATGTACAGATAAACAGGAGGAAGCTCATCGTAGCGCGGCAGGTGCAGCGTACGGATGTGTTCGATGAATGCATGCACGTCCGTCAAGGGAAGCTGTTCATGTTTTGTCGTCATGCAGCGTAGCCTATCAGGTGCAGATGTTCGCTTCTGCGACCGGGCTGTGAAGTTTTTGCATGTTCAAGCAAACTCCACAGAGGTTGACAGGGTGTCCAACAATACATAACCTAGTTTCAAATACCAGATAAGACGGAGGAGCAGCCTTGGCAGAAGACCAGAAGATCGCCGTTATCACGGACTCATGCGCCGACGTTCCGGCGCAGGTCGCTCTCGAATACGGCATTCGTGTAGTGCCCCTGCATATCAATTACCAAAATGCGTCGTATCGCGATCGTGTTGATATCCAGCCTGATGAGGTATATGCACGCTTCTCCGAAGAAATTCCTAAAACCTCGCTTCCATCTCCTGTTGAGGTGGTACAGGAATTTGACCGACTGGTTGCAGAGGGATATACGCACGTGGCAACCATCAGCATTTCGTCCGGTCTTTCCGGTACGTTCGATATGATGCGCAGCGTGGCAGCCGGATATGCCTCAATGCAGATAGAGGTAATCGATACGCGCAGCATCGCACTCGGTGCAGGATTTTCGGCCATTGCGGCAGCACAGGCGGCACGCGATGGAGCCTCCTTTGACGAAGTTTTGCGCGCAGCACGGCGGGCGGCGAGCAAGACCGATGTGTTCTTTTGCGTAAATACGCTTGATTATTTGTATGCCGGAGGGCGTATTGGCAAGGTCACGCATTCGGTGGCCACAGCATTTGACATCCGGCCCATCATCACATGCGATGCCGAAGGCACGTACGTCACCTGCGCAAAAGCGCATGGTCGTAAGGCATCGCTCAAAAAAACCGTCGCTGTAGCGAGAAAGGCCCTTTCCGGTTCTCAGGCGTATCGTGTGGCGATTGTTCATGGCGATGCCGAGGAAGAAGCGCGTGCGATATACAATCGAGCGGATGAACTCTTCCCCCACGCGAAGGAGTTGTACTTCGAGCAGATCTCGCCCGCCTTGGTGGTGCACACAGGCCCGGGCCTTTTAGGCATCGGTGTACAGCGGATGGATTGACGGAACTGACCCTAGATACCCTGCGCCTTGATGCTGGTGCCTCAAGGGCGCAGGAGCGCAGGGTATGAATACGACAAGGCCGTCGGGACTTGGGATGCTGCGCCAAGAGAACAGGGGCGCAGGGTTCGAGCCGGAAACGGCGGAAGGTGAGTCCGGGGCTAGACAAGGGCTAAGCAAGGGCTAGGCGAGACTCATCTGCTGTACATAAACGTCTTCGCGCAAATCGCGCGCCAGCGTCGTATCGATACGCCCGGCTTCAAGCATCTCTTGGATTCGATCGAGCTCCATGCGTAGCGCCTCGGCCCTCACCTCGGCAAACACAATGTCTAGGTCTTCGTCTGTCTGTACTGTGCCGTCTGTCGCACCCGTCGCACTCTCACCCTTCGCGTCCGCAGATTTGATTGATGCAGTGGGTGATGTAGCATCTGGCTTTACGTTGGCCGGAGCACTTTTCTCGGAGCTTGAAGGCAGCAGAGTGCCGCTGATGCCGAGGGCAGTCTTCACACGCTCAATCTTACTTGTGTTTGTCGCACCCGCCGCCTTGAGCACGTCTAGTGCCATTTTGTGCTCATCTGCCAGAATTGCTGCGCACCGGGCGGTCTCGGGGTTGGGATCCTCTTTGCGGGTTTCCAAATATTTGATGGCCCGCTCCTGGGCTTTTGCAGCTAGTGTGCGCGCCCTTTTAGTCTTTTTCTCGTTTTCTGAATCGAGCAGGGCAAAGAGTATCTTGCGATACCATGCCGACACGCTCGCAGCTATTCGTTTGAAGGGGTTGGCCTCTTTCGCCGTGGTTCCTCTTGTGCGCTTTGCAAGCATGCGTCGCGCTCGCGCAAGTTTGTCAAGGCATCGCTGTGCCGTGCGTTTGTCCACCTCTCCGTTGTGCAAGGCATTGCGAACAACCTGCTCTTGGACACCTACGGCCTCGCGGTGCAACGCGCGCAGGCATTCGTAGTCGGCATCGCTGCGCCGTAACCGCTCTATGCGCAGGCGGTACTGCGCGCTCACGGTTCGAACCGCCGCCTTGGTCTGCGGGGTGGAAACCTTGCGTAAGTCAGCCAGCACTCCGCGAAGAATGGCGATCTCGGCTGCTGTATCGCCTTCGTCTTGTTCCTTCTCCTGCTTGGGCGAGAGTACAGGAACGGCAAAGTTAGCCAAGAGTAGCGTGAGCAGAATCACGCCTGAGGCGAGGAAAATCAGCAGATCGCGATAGGGGAAGGCGTCACCGGAAGCGACGGTATAGGGAATGGTGAGCGCAATGGACAGCGTTACGGCACCCTTAGGTCCTGAGAGGGTTGTCACTAAAGCATCGTGTGCTGTCTGCCGCGTTATGCATAGCCTGCGGTGTCCGGTTTCGTCAGAGCTCAAGAAATCCATTCCCAAAAGCCAAAGAAACCTCACAGCTACCACGATTGCCGTGATAAGCACCACCAGTCCGATAAGGTGTGTCATGCCCACCACGTCGCCACCGTTCCAGGTGGGTAGCGTCGCTTGAGGAAGCAACATGCCTAAAAGTACAAACACCACGCCGTTGATAACAAAGGAGAGTACCTCCCATATATTCGACGAGGACACGGCCAAACGAGAGCTCCACGGTGTGGTGTTGCGCGGCGGTGTGGTGTAGGCGATGCCCGCTGCGACAACGGCCAGGATGCCGCTCACACCCACATGCTCAGCTGCTAGATACGTAGCAAAGGGCATGAGCACTTCAAAGGTCATATGGACAGCGGTGCTCTCAATGCCGCGCCAGCGCAGAATTCCCAGAACCACGTAGCAAAGGAAGCCCAGCACTACACCGAGACCCAGTCCCCCGAAGAAGTCAATGAAAAACGTTTCCGTTGCGTCAAGGAGAGAGAAGGTTCCGGTGACGGCTGCTGCGATGGCAAACTGAAACGATACGACACCCGATGCATCGTTGATGAGTGATTCACCCGAAAGCAGTGTCTCCTGCCTCTCTGTCAGGTGGATATCTTTGGAAAGCGCCGCCACAGCCACCGCATCAGTGGGGCCAAGGGCTGCACCGAGCGCGAACGCTGCTGCAAGCGGAATCGAAGGCGTCAGCCAGTGCAGCGAGAATCCCACCACCAGCACAAGAAGCAGCACAAGCCCTACGGCAAGCGACACGATGGAGCCTTTGTGCCGCCAAAGCATCCGCTTATCAGCGCTGCGCGCCTCATCAAACAGCAGCGGTGCTATGAACAAAACCAAGAACAATTCCGGATCAAAAGTAAGTTGGATGGGTGAGGCAGCCAGGGCAGCTATGAGCACGCCGAGGGCGATCTGGACAAGGGGAAGCGATACGCGAGGAAGAAACCTATCGAGTACGGCGGAAATCAGAACGGCACCAATGAGGAACAAGACAAGCTCGAAGGTTTCCATGCGGCCTCTTTTCACGATGGGGTTCAAGACGGGGTTGTCGCTGCAGATTTTTGCACGTGAACTACGCAATGAGTACAACCGGGGAATAATACGGTGCAATAGACGTGCAGAGTGGGCTTGCGGCCCGTTGTATGCTTTTCGTTACAAAAATACCGTCTTTTCCTTAAGCGAGCATAAGGGAGGGAAGTGGTGTGTAGGCGCGCCATGGATGTGCGCGCATCTCCCACATGCGGTTCATCGTCAATTCATCACAGGGGAACGCTATCATTACCAAAAACCGATCACAGGGCGTTCGCGCGCGGGCATCCGCAGGAGAGAGGCTTTTCGAACATGTGTGGAATCGTAGGATACACCGGGACACTTCAGGTCAAAGACATTCTGATTCACGGTCTCAAACGCATGGAATACCGAGGCTACGATTCTGCAGGCATTGCGGTGCAGACAGACCAGGACATTAACGTGAAACACAAGGTGGGAAAGGTCGCCGCGTTGGCCTCTATGGTGGATGCCATGGATATCCAAGGAACATGCGGCATTGGGCATACCCGCTGGGCAACACACGGCAAGCCGAGTGAGCGCAATGCACATCCGCACACCGCCTGCGCCAACGACATAGCCGTTGTGCATAACGGCATCATCGAAAACTTCGCCAGCTTGCGTGAGGAACTGGAGGAGTGCGGGCACATATTTTCCAGTGAGACCGACACCGAGGTGGTAGCCCATCTTATTGAGGAAGCCTACGACGGCGACCTTCTTGCGGCCGTGCGAATGGCAACCTATCGTCTGGCCGGTGCTTACGGCATTGCTGCCATCTGCCAATCCGAACCCGGCGTTATTGTGTGTGCCCGCAAGGATTCCCCCATCGTGGTGGGAAAGGGAAAAACCGGTGCCCTTGTGGCAAGCGATATTGTGGCTCTCATAGATGAGACGCGCGATGTGGTAGTGCTTGAAGATGACACCTTTGCCAAACTCTCCTGCGATTCTTCTGGCAATGCGTCCGTGGAGTATGTGGACATTGAGGGTAGTGCCATAGAGCCGGAAATCACCCATGTGGACTGGGATGTGGATGCGGCGGAGAAAGGCGGCTATCCTGACTTCATGCTCAAAGAGATTCACGAGGGCCCTCGCACCGTGCGCGACACGCTGGCCGGTCGTATGGTAAACGGCCATTTGCAGTTCGATGAACTTTCGCTCAACTACGATGAACTGGCAGCTATCGACCGTGTGTACATCATTGCATGCGGCACCAGCTATCACGCGGGACTTATCGCCAAAAACCTCATCGAGGCATGGAGCCGCATTCCTTGCGAAGTAGAGGTTGCGAGTGAGTTTCGCTATCGAAACCCCATCATTACGCCATCCACATTAGTGGTGGCCGTGTCTCAGTCGGGTGAGACGGCTGATACGTTGGCTGCTATCCGCGATGCGCGCATCCGGGGTGCCAAGGTCTTCGGCATCACCAACGTGGTGGGTAGCCCCGTTGCGCGCGAGAGCGATGGCGTCATCTATATCAAAGCCAACAAAGAAATTGCCGTGGCGGCCACTAAGAGCTTTTTGGGGCAGATAGCGGCGCTCACGCTTCTCGCAATGCTTTTGGGCCAGCTACGTGGAGGTCTTACCACGGCTCAGATACGCATGCTATTCCGCGAGCTTGCTGATACCGCTCAGCAGATTGAGCAAATTCTGGCCGATGTGTCCGCCATTGAAGAGGCGGCTCTTGCGTGTAAGGATGCCCACAGCGCCCTGTTTATCGGACGTGGCCTCGGTGCCACAATCTGTTACGAAGGAGCGCTCAAGCTCAAAGAGATCAGCTATTTGCACGCCGAGGCCTATGCGGCTGGTGAGATGAAGCATGGTCCCATTGCTTTGCTCGACGAAGGTTTCCCCGTGGTCGTGGTGGCAACCAAAAGCCCCACCTACGACAAAGTCATATCCAACGTGCAGGAAAGCAGGGCGCGTGGTGCACTGATCATCGCCATCGCTACCGAGGGGGACGAAGAGATCAAAAAATACGCCGACTACGTAATGTACATTCCTAAGGTGCGCGACTGTTTCAGCGCCATCACCGCTAGCGTACCGCTGCAGCTGTTTGCTCGCTCCATCGCACAGGCACGCGGCTGCGATGTGGATCAGCCCCGCAACTTGGCCAAATCCGTCACGGTTGAATAGGCGCTCTTTCGCTACCTTCTGCTCGTTGCCTTTTGCTTGCTGCCCGTTACCCGCTGTTCGCTGCCTTTTGCCCCAACCTTGGCCCATTTGGTTTTAGATGATGCCCGTGCAGCCGTATTCGCGGTGCAGAAATCCCGTCGTGTGAAAAAGAGAGGAGCACCATGCCCGTTGGTCTGGGAGTGGATATTGTCGAGATTGAGCGCATGATGCGGATCCTCGATCGCTCCCCCGCGTTTATGCGCAAGGTATTTACCGAGGGAGAGCGTAAGTATTGCAGCAGCAAAGCGCATCCTGCAGCGCACTATGCTGCCCGCTTCGCGGCCAAGGAAGCCGTATGCAAGGCTTTGGGCACAGGAATTCTTACCGATGGCATTCGTATGCAGGACGTGGAGGTGGTGCGCGATTCCTTCGGCAGGCCCTCCGTTGCTCTCCACGGAGCTGCCGCGCGCATTGCATCTGAGCAAGGGGTCATTGATATACCTTTATCTCTTACGTACACGCGTAGCGTGGCTGTAGCAAACGCGGTTGCCATAACCAAGGAATCGCAGGTTGAGAAGGAAAAAAGGCGTGATGTAAAAGCCGAGCTTGCCCAGCAGTTCAAAGAGTTTCGACTGATGCTGGACGATTTGGGG
>CAZLKG010000011.1:17568-19321 GCA_964560045.1 uncultured Slackia sp. | reverse complement strand
AGGTAAAAGGCGATCGCGTGTATTCGGTCATGAAGTTTGAGTCGGGCGTGCATCGCGTACAGCGCGTTCCCAAGACCGAAAGCCAAGGTCGCATCCATACCTCCACAGCCACCGTGGCGGTGCTTCCCGAACCCGATGAGATAGATGTCGAGGTCAATGAAAGCGACCTGCGCATTGATGTGTATCGCGCGGGCGGCCCCGGCGGCCAATGCGTGAACACAACTGATTCCGCCGTTCGCATCACGCATGTTCCCACGGGCTTGGTGGTTCAGTCTCAGGATCAGAAATCTCAGCTGCAGAACAAGGTAGCTGCCATGGCGGTTTTGCGCGCCCGTCTGTATGAAAAGATGCTTGCCGAGCAGCAGGCAGCCGAGGGTGCTGAACGCCTGGCTCAGATTGGATCGGGCGATAGATCCGAAAAGATCCGCACCTACAATGCTCCGCAGGATCGCGTGACCGATCATCGCATCGGCTTTAACTCCACCTACAATACGGTGCTTCTCGGCGATGGCTTGGGAGATGTGATCACGGCGCTTCAGGCGGCCGATCGTGCGCGCAAGCTCGAAGCTGCGACCGAATAACCGCCGTGGGTTCGCCTTCTATCTGGACCATCAAGGCAGCTCTCGATTGGTGCTGCGGCTATCTAGAGCGCAAGGGCGATACCAATCCGCGCCTTTCCGCCGAATGGTTGCTTGCGAAGGCCACGGGGCTTCGTCGGGTGGGGCTTTATGTCAACTTCAACCGCCCGCTTTCCTCGGAGGAACGCCGGATACTGCGTGACGGCGTGGCGCGTCGGGGGGCAGGGGAGCCTCTGCAATACATCACGGGTGAGGTGGGGTTCAGGCACATCACCGTGAAGGTGCGCCCAGGTGTGCTCATTCCCCGCCCCGAGACTGAGGTGTTGGTGAGTGAAGCCTTGTCTCTTCTGCCTGCTCCGCAACGCCTGCGTGCAACCGACTCAGATCTCACTGAGGATGAGGCGCAAGAGTTTCTGGCGCAGGCCGCTGCGCAAGGGGGAAACCTTCAGCGAAATGCGGCGTACACCGCCGCGCAAGAAAGCGACCCTCGGCGAGGTGAACGAAGTGAGGTGCGCTCTTTTGGAGAAATAGACGGTTTGGCCCTAAGTCCTCGATCCGCACAGGGGGCGACGCTGTCCGATCAGCCATCCGACCGATCAACTGAGGACCCCCGCGCGTTCTACGTTGCCGATATCGGCACCGGTTCGGGCTGTATAGCCTGCTCCATAGCCTATGAACATCCCGATACGCGCGTTGTGGCTACAGATATTTCGCCTGATGCCTGTGCCCTTGTCCGCGAGAATGTCTCAGCTCTGGGTCTGGTACAGCGGGTGCATGTGACACAGGGATCCTTAGGCTCAGCGGTGCCCGAGCGTTTTGTGGGCGCACTCGATTTAGTGGTGTCCAACCCGCCCTACGTGCCCACATCGCTCATGGAGGCCATCCCGCGCGAGGTGGCGGACTTTGAGCCGAGGGTTGCCCTTGACGGCGGCTCCGATGGCCTTGAACTGTTTCGTCCCCTGACAACATGGGCTTATCGCGCGCTCAAACCGGGAGGCGGATACGCGGTTGAGCTGCATGAGACATGCCTTGATGCTGCCGCCGATATCGCGCGCGCCGCAGGCTTTTTTGACGTGCGTGTAATATCCGATCTGACCGGCCGGCCGCGCATCCTCACCGCACGCAAGCTCGCGCACTCTCCTTGATTGTTTGGGTTAGCACAAGGCTCCCTCGAA
>CAZLKG010000011.1:12927-17468 GCA_964560045.1 uncultured Slackia sp. | reverse complement strand
CAGGAGCCGTCCAAAAGGAGCCGTTCAACCGGGCTTATTCACCGGGATCCCTACATATTATGTGCATGGCTTTTCGGTAAGCGGGGCCTATTTTTCCGTATGTTAGAATACCTGTTCGCGTGCATCGCGACCCACGTGTGCGGGCGGCGAGGCGGCCCCAGGCTGCATCCGCTGTGTAGTCGTACCGTAAAGCCTGATAGCAGATAGAGAAGCGAAACGAAAAAGGACCGTCTCTATGTCACTCATGGATTTCTTCCACAACCTTACCGACGGTTTCGGTAGGGCGTCCTCGTGGGATTTGGCGATTGACCTGGGAACCGCCAACACGCTTGTCGCCGTCGCCGGCAAGGGAGTGGTTTTGAATGAGCCGAGCGTCGTGGCCATTGAACGCAGCACCCATCGTGTGCTTGCTGTGGGGCATGAGGCCAAGCAGATGATCAACCACACTCCCGATGCCTTTTCGGCAGAACACCCCTTACGCGACGGGGTGATCGCTGATTACGACGTGACAGAGGCCATGCTTTCCGCATTCATCAACAAGGCTATCGAGCGCCGCTATCCCTGGCAGGCAAAGCCGCGCGTCGTTATTTGCATTCCCTGCGGTGCCACTTCGGTGGAAAAGCGTGCGGTTTTCGAGGCATCCATTCAGTCCGGTGCCCGGCAGGCATATCTGATTGAAGAGCCTATGGCTGCCGCCATGGGTGCCGATCTGCCAGTCACCGAACCTACGGGTTCTATGGTGGTGGATATCGGTGGTGGCACCACCGAGGTGGCCGTTATCTCGCTCGGCGGTATTGTGACCAGCTCTTCTTTGCGCCTTGCGGGCAACAAAATGGATGAGTCCATCGCCATGTACTTGCGCGATCTTCTTGGTATCAAGGTGGGCGAGCGCACCGCCGAGATCATCAAGATCAAAATCGGATCCGTTTTGCCCTTTGAGGACGGTCGCGAGAAAGACATGATCATCTCCGGACAGGACGTGGTAACCGAACAACCTCGTGAGGTGACCATCCAATCCGAGGATGTGCGCGCCGCGCTTCAACCCCCCGTCGAAGAAATGGTGTTGCATATCAAGGAAACCTTCAAAAAGACCAACCCCGATCTTGCGAGTGATATCATTTCCAACGGCATCCTACTTACGGGCGGCGGTGGCCTGCTCTCGGGTCTCGACCGTTTTCTCACTCAGCGCTTGGAAATACCCGTATGGACAAGTGACACGGCGCTCACCAACGTGGTCATGGGGTGCCTCAAGGTGCTTGAGAGTCCCTCGACCCTCAAACAGACCCTCATGAGATCCAAGTAAACGAACGTGCAGCATGCGCGCCGCTTGTAAGCGGCGCGCCGACCAATGACGCGCTCCTACTCAATTGTGCCGTGTATGCGTGCATCGGCTTGCGGCGCGCCGGATATGCTTTTTGGTCACCTCGGCGGGAAGGATTGCCATGATGGGCAGACGCATGACAGTCAAGAAAAAAACACCACCGCTCAGCGGCACCTCGCTCGTGGTTGTGCTGTTGGTGCTGTCTGTGGCGCTTGTCTCCATTCATGCGCAAGAAGGCTCGCAGGGCCCTCTCCATCGCATTCAGAGCATTGCCTCCATGATCACCTCTCCTTTGCGACTCATAGGATCCGGGGTTGCTTATGCGGCTGATGCAGCGGGAGATGTCGTGGAAGACGTAACCGTGTCCGATGCTGCCTATACCGCTCTTCAGGAGGAAAATGCAGAACTCAAAGCCCAGCTTGTTGAGATGGAAGAATTGCGCCAGGAAAACGAGCGCCTTACGAGCCTGCTTGAGGTTCATGAACTCTACGATATAAGCGGTGCTACGGGTCTGGTCATCGGATCAAGCTCCGACTCATATTCCAGCGATATCACGGTGAGCGTAGGGTCGAGCTCCGGAGTGGAGGTAGGGCAGGCTGTGGTGGGTCCTGGAGGACTTGTGGGGCAGGTGATGGAGGTGTCTCCGCTCACGTGTCGCGTTCGCCTCCTGACCGATCCTCAAAGCGGCATCTCGGCATATCTGCAAGACAGCCGCGCTGAGGGCATTGTCAGTGGCTCGGTTGACGGTCTTCTCTATCTCGAATACGTAGATGATTCGGTTCAGGTCGAAGTGGGTGATGTGGTAGTTACCTCAGGTATGGGAGGAAGCTATCCCGCAGGTATTGCCATCGGAACCGTCACCAACGTGATAAGCAAGGCCGGTACGGCTGAACGAACCATCATTGTGACCCCGCTTGCTGAGGCCGACGCCTTAGAGGAGGTCACTATCGTGTTTTCGACTTCCGGCGACACTTCTTATGAGGTGTCAACTGATGAGGATACCGATAGCGGGGCAACCGATGACACCACAGACGAGGATACAACCAAGGAAGATGCCAATGATACGGAAAGCGGCGAATAACCCATGCGCGAGACCGTCGTTTTGGTAATCGGCGGCATCGTGGCATTCGTATTGCAGTGCGTGTTGGCCCCCAACCTCTCCATTCTTGGTGTCATGCCCAACTTCGTGCTTGCCTACGTGGCTACGGCGGCCATGCTTCGCCAGTCCGACTTCATTGTGATTCTGGCATTTGCGCTGGGGCTTTTGTGTGATTTCACGAGCGCTGGTTCGGTGGGAGTCATGGCGGCGCTGTTCGCCCTAGCCACCTTCATCGTATCGCGCGTTGCGTCTGTGATGGGACATGAGATGCTTGCGATCTCGCTGCTCACCTCCATGGCGGCCTCCCTTGTCGTGGAGGTGTGCTACGCGCTTTTCTACATAGCCACGGTTGATGTGTCCGCCACGGACGTCTTTCTCCTTCGTGCCATTCCGTGTGCGCTCTACGACTGCGCCGTGGTGCTTATCGTAATGCCCTTGCTTTTGTATGTACTTGAGCGCGTTGCTTCCTCCCATACGGAATCGGGCTCATCCACCGTGCGCCTGCGCTAGGAAACGCCTATGGTCGAAGCACTGATCACAGCAGCAGTAATTCTTATCGTAGCCAATGCCGTGCTTTTCTTGTTTTTGCGCTCACGTACCGTGAAGCCACGCAGGGTGAGGCGCACATCCACCTCATCCATCGGGGGCGGGACGCCCTATCAGACGCGCAGGATGGGCGCTGCGGTAAAAGATGACGGCACCTCTTTTGCATCGGCTTCCAAGGAACTCTACAGCGGCGGCCTTCGCTGGCGTTTCGTTGCGCTGGGGGTACTCATTGCTGCGGTGTTTGGGAGTCTCACTGCAAAGCTGTGGAGCATGCAGGTGCTTTCTTCCGAGCAATACGTGTCGGCGTCGGAGGACAATCTGTATTCCACGGTCAAGACACCTGCCCCACGAGGTCGCATCTTTGATACCGAAGGCATTGTGTTGGTGGACAACGAAACGAACACCGCCATTCTCGCCGATGCCGAGGTAGCCGACAACCGTTCTGTGACCCTGCGCCTCTCAGTGTTGCTGGGAATTCCGCATGCGGTCATTCGTCAGCGTATCCAGGATTCCACCAGCGGGGCACAGGCACAGCGCGTGGTGACGTCCTCGCCGCGTTTTCGCGATGTGTCATTCATCGCTGAGCATCCCGATGCATTTCCGGGTATTACCATCGATGAGCGCACGCACCGCGTCTATCCCTATGCCGCCCTGGCTGGCGCGGTTTTAGGATACACCTCCACCGTGACCGAGGATGCCATCAACAACCCTCCCGATGGTCTGGACTACGAAAGCGGTGATGAGGTGGGCGCAAGCGGCATTGAGCAAGCCTACGAAACCCTGCTTGCCGGTACACATGGTGAGCGCGTGGTGCTCGCTGATGCCGATGGAACCGTGCGCGAGGTGCGCAGCGAAACCTCTCCCACACAGGGCAACGACGTGTATTTGACCCTTTCGGCGCGAGTGCAAAAAATTGCCGAAGAAGAACTCGAGAACCTCATTGCCCCCAACGGCGTAATTGGTGGCGGCACGGGCACCGAAGGCGCAATCGTTGCCATGGAAGTAGACACGGGTGCCGTCATCGCTATGGCTAATTTTCCAACCTTTGACCCTACGAACTTTGTGGGAGGCGTGTCCACCGATAATTGGAACCGCTATACCAATCAGGGAGATTATGAGGATGAGGACTCACACGATCCTTTGGTCAACCGCTGCATTGCGGGTTTGTACCCGGCGGCGTCTACCTTCAAGGCGTTTACAGGGATGGCAGGTTTGCACTACGGGTTCGCCGACACCAGCCGCGCATGGAACTGCGAGGGTACATGGACGGGTTGGGGAGAGGATTACTCCCAAGACTGCTGGCTTACCTCGGGCCATGGCAGCATCGGCTTTCGCAGTGCCGTGGTGGTGTCCTGTGACACCGTGTTCTACGAGATTGCCAAGAGCTTCTACAACAACGCCGAGAGTGTCGGTGAGACGGCTTTGCAAGACTACATCATGGAATACGGTTTTGGCAGCACTACCGGAATCGATCTTGCCGGTGAGGCCGCAGGGGTGGTTCCCACGCCTGAGTGGAAGGCGTCCTACTATAAGGATGTTCCCGAATCGGCGCAGTGGCAGGCAGGTGATCTGAGC
>CAZLKG010000011.1:0-12917 GCA_964560045.1 uncultured Slackia sp. | reverse complement strand
GTCCAGGTTACTCCTCTGCAACTCGCCGTGGGCTATGCGGGTATTGCGACCGGCAAATTGCCCACCCCCACGCTTTTCAAGGAGGCTCGCAACTCTGACGGTGAAACAGTGGTTTCAAGTTCGCCCTCTACGCGCGATGTCGCCGAGGAAGCATCGGGCAACTTGGAGACGATGCGAGAAGCATTGCGCGGCGTGGCCACCGAAGATGCCGACGTGCCCGATCTGTTTGAGGACTACGACTACGAATGCGCTTGCAAGACGGGTACGGGTGAATGGGCCGGTCACGACGGATATGCGTGGTTCGCCATGTATGCTCCCTATGATGATCCCAAATACGTGGTCATATGCGTGATTCAGGAAGGCGGTAGCGGTGGGGACACAGCCGGTCCCATAGCTGCGCGCGTGATGGATGCCTGCATCAAACTCGGTAACGGCGAGCTTGATGAAGAGGTCACGCCCACCTCCGAGATAACCGACTCCATCGAATACGAAGGCACCGGTGCAGGAAGAGTTGACTGATGTCTGAATTCAACGAAATAGACACCGTACGCACTCCGCAGGGGGCCTATGTTGGCGAAACCTCGCCCCAACGAAGCTCTGAATCCACTACCCGCCGCAGGCGCAGCATCCCAAGTATCGTTCCCATTCCGCTTATCCTTGTTTTTCTGCCGTTGCTTGCCTACGGGCTTGTGACGGTGTGGTCTGCCGTCCAGGGCGACACCGACTACAGCTTCTCCCGCCAACTTTTAGGCGTGGCCCTTGGCGTGATAGCGATGCTCGTTATGTATGGCATCGACTACCGGCGGCTTGCAGGCTACACCACCGCTTTACTTATCGTGAATGTGGCTCTTATCCTCTCCCCTCATCTCCCCGTGATAGGAGTCACTACCATGGGGGCTACATCATGGATCAAGATTGGCATGCAGGTTCAGCCCGGAGAGTTTGCCAAGGTGACTGTTATCCTGCTTGATGCGAGCGTCATGGCGCGCTATGGCGGCAACCTCAACGATCCGCGCGCCTACGTCAAAGCCCTCATCTACATAGCCATCCCGTTTTTCTGCATACTCACCCAGCCCGATCTAGGGACGGGACTTGTGTATCTTGTTATAGGAGCCACCATGCTTGTGATGGGTGGGGCGCGCCTGAAATTTTTGCTCATTACGCTGGGTGCCGCTGTTGCGGCAGTTATTGGGATACTTTTGATCGATGAGGTCATAAAGCAGATAACGGGCAGCTATACGCTCGTTCAACAATATCAGCGCAACCGCTTGCTCGTGTTTTTGGACCAGACCTCTGATACCTCAGACAGTGGATACAACCTGCAACAGGCCATGATTGCCATAGGTAGTGGAGGGATATTCGGCAAGGGTTTAGGCAACGCCACGCAGTCAAGTCTGGGCTTTTTACCCGAAGCCCCCACGGACTTCATCTTTTGTGTGCTTGCCGAGCAGTTCGGTTTCGTTGGCGTGCTGGTGCTGCTCGGCTTGTATCTTGCCCTTATCCTGATATGCTTCCGCATAGCTCGAAACGCCTCTACCGTTTTCGGAATGCTGATTGTGTGCGGCGTGATAGGTATGTGGCTGTTTCAGATCATGGAGAACATCGGCATGGACATAGGGCTCATGCCCATCACGGGCATCCCCTTGCCGTTTATGAGCTACGGATCTTCGTTCATGGTGGTGAACTTTGCGCTATTGGGCCTGGTAGGTTCGGTCTATGCGCATAAGTAGCTGGGGTGGCGTGTTGGCAACTTGAGGACAAGCGAGCGTTTCGGGACTCAAAACGCGACATGAAGATGCAAGGAGAGAGTATGAAAATGCCGATCGATTTGGTGGCGGTCTTTCAGGAGGCCATGGATGTCGATGCGGCGCGCTCGGTGCCTATAACCGTGTCCGTTTTGCTTGATGAGGCGGCACCCTCCGATCTTGTTTCTTTTGTGAGATCGAGCTTTGCTAGCGCAAGCCCCCAGGCAAGGGTTTCTGTGAACTACTTTTCCGATGCCTCTGCCGTCTTTGATAGCAAAAGTGATATGGTCGTCATCGCTGCGGGCATGACCGAGGAAATCGGCCTCATAGCACGCAGGGCGCGCGAAGAAAACATTCCCACTTTGGTGGTAACAACGATGCCTGGGATGGTGAGCCGTGCGGCCATTGCGTCGGGATGTCCTATCCCTGAGGGCGATCTGGTGGCTCCTATGGTGAAAGACGGAGAGGTGTTAACCTTTTTTGAACCCGTGGTCATATCGAACAGTACTGCTTGCGGGTTACCCGCTGTATCTGGCTGGAGATCCGACGATCCTCAGATGCTTGAACCCTATGCCCTCGATGGGCATTTCATTAAACAGCTTTCCTATCGCATGGGCGAGTGGATAGTGACCTGCTTTCGTACCAAGCGGCTTGCGTTTGCCCAGGCTTTCGGGTTTGTGCGCCGTCCGCTTTCTATGGAGTCAGTGCGCTCCACGTCCATGCAAAATGCAGGTGTTGGTCTGGTGGGGTTCATTCCGGGCTCCGATCTGCCCGTTATGACGCTCAACCAGGCAAAAATGGTGCTCCAGATCGCAGCGGCATACGGTCAGCCGCTCACAATGGAGCGCGCCAAGGAACTTGCCGCCGTGGTGGGCGGGGGTTTTGCCTGTCGTGCTGCGGCACGGCAGATCATAGGAGTGGTTCCTGCCCTAGGTTGGGCTGTCAAAGCCACAATGGGATATGCGGGTACTTCTGCCATGGGCCACGCTGCGGTACAGTACTTTGAGGGTGGGGGCAATGCTGCCGGGGTAGCTGCCGTGACGGCGCGGGCTCGACAGGCTGCGGTTCGCATCGCTGAAGAAAGCGCCGCGAATCGCGCGGCGGGAGGTGCCGCTCGAAAACTCGCCCACCAGGCCGTCGGTACCGTTAAGGATGCAGCCCGCTCAGCGGTGCGCACCGCTCCCGTGAAACTTGCCCAGGCTGTTCAGAAGGCTGTAGAGTTTGCGGGATCCGCAGCGAGGACAACGGGGACAACAGGAACAGCGGGAACAGCGGAGACAACAGAGACACCTCGCAAGGGTTAGTCGGATTACGAGAGCCGCCTCAAGCCTTAAGCTCGCGCTTCGGGGCGTTTTGCTTTTCAAGGAAGGAGACGCAGCGCGCATGATCGATCTGTGGCCCCGCATTGAGGGGCTTTTGCGCGAGGCGGGTAGAGACATTGAGCGCCCCGCGCGCTATATCAATCACGAATGGGGTTGCACCTACAAAGAAGAGGCACCCTACCGTTTCTGCATGGTCTACCCCGATACCTATGAGCTAGGGCAGGCAAATCAGGCGGTGCGCATCTTGTGCAACCGCGTGAACGCCATGGAGAAAATGGCAGCCGAGCGTGCCTTTTTGCCTGCGGCTGACATGTGTGACGCGATGCGCGAGCACGACATACCGGCCTTCTCCCTTGAGAGCTGCGCCCCCGTATCTGACTTTGACGTGGTGGGCATCACCCTTCCGCATGAGCTTGCAGCCACCAACGTCCTGGAATTTCTTGACCTTGCGGGTATTCCCCTTCGTTCTATCGATCGCAGCGAGGACTGTCCTCTTGTTGTTGCGGGAGGCCCCTGCGCTTTTAATGCCGAACCCTACGCCCCGTTTTTTGACGCTATTATGCTAGGCGAGGGAGAGGAGGCTTTGCCCGAGCTTCTTTCCCTCTGCCGATCTTTGAGTTCACAAGGTGCTTCGCGCGCCGATATTCTCCATGCCATGGCTAAGATCCCTGGCACCTATGTGCCCAGTTTGTATGAGAGCGTGGGTGGAACCGTCGCACAAGAGACGGGATCGTGGGTGCGCCCCGTGATCCACGATATTCCGGCTGTGATAGAAAAGCGCGTATGGGAGGGATTTGCCGCCTCTGATGCCTATGAGCCTATGGTGGTGCCCTTCACCGAGGTAGTGCATGACCGTCTGAATGTTGAGATTCTGCGCGGCTGTGCGCGTGGGTGTCGCTTTTGCCAGGCGGGCATGATGTATCGCCCCGTGCGCGAGCGCTCAGCCGATAACATCGTGTCTGCTACCTGTCGTGGCCTTGCTGAGACGGGCTTTGATGAGGTGAGTCTGACTTCGCTTTCCTCCACCGACCACAGTCAGATAGAAGAAATCCTACGCCGCCTCAATCATGCGCTTGAAGGCAAGGGCATTTCGGTGTCCATTCCCAGCCAGCGCCTTGATGCCTTTGGTGTGGGTATGGCCGAGCTTGTGGCGGGCGGCAAGCGTGCGGGGCTTACCTTTGCACCCGAAGCCGGTACGCAGCGTCTGCGCGATGTGATAAATAAAAACGTCACCGAACAAGACGTGTTCGGAGCCATCGACGCTGCGTTTTCCGCAGGGTGGCGTCGCTGTAAGCTCTACTTCATGATAGGTCTGCCCACCGAGACCGACGATGACATCAAGGGCATCGCCAGCCTCGCTCAGCGCGCATATGACAGGGCAAGGATGGTCGTGCCCGAAGATCAGCGCGGCAGCGTGCACGTGAGCATTTCGTGTGCGCTGTTTGTACCCAAGGCTGCCACACCTTTCCAGTGGGACGGTCAGATACCGCCTCAAGAGGCCAAGCGTCGCATCGATCTTTTGCGCCGCAGCGTGAAGTATCGTGCGGTGGATGTCCACTGGCACGATCCGAGTGTTTCTCAGGTGGAGGCAATGATGAGCCGTGGAGGCCGGGAGGTGGCCGATGTGGTGGAGGCTGCCTGGAAGGCAGGCGCGCGCTTTGATGCCTGGACCGAGTTCTTCTCCTTTGAGCGCTGGAAGGATGCGTGTGAGGTGTGCGGTGTGTCCATGGATGACATCTCTCAGGCATCATGGGACACGTCGTACGTGCTTCCCTGGAGTCATCTCTCACCCGGCGTTACGAGAAGGTTCCTTGAGCGTGAGCGCAGGTTTGCCCTAGAGGGAAAGACCACCCCCGACTGCACGATGGGGGCGTGTTCGGCATGCGGCATCTGCTCAGCTCCCTACTCCGGTATCAAGACTCAGGAGGCGCGCCATGTCTGATTTTCGCCTCCGTGTGACCTTTTCCAAATTGGGGAGACTGGCCATGCTCTCGCATCTCGAACTTGCCCGCGCGCTCACCCGTACCGTTCGTCGGGCAGATCTTCCCTATGCGCTCACGCAGGGATTCTCGCCCCATATGAAAATCGCCTTTGGAGCCGCACTTCCGGTGGGTATTGAGAGCATCTGTGAGATCTTTGATGTGTCGCTTTTAGACTACGTGCCGGTTGATGCGGCACTTGAGCGCCTGCAGGCGGTAAGCGCGCCCGACCTTATGCCACATGCCGCACGCTACCTTGTGGCGGATGAGGCGGCGGCAAGTATTGCGTATCCCATATCGCGCTATGAGGCGCGCCTAAATATTTCTGCCTCTCTGCTGCATGTTCCTGAGTCCATTGTGGTGGTACGCAAGAAAAGGGAAAAGGTCTTAGATCCCGCCGAATTCATCCGCTCTTTGAGCTTTGGGACCGGGAATGGAAGCGAAGGCGGAAGGAGAGGTGTAGGCGCAGGCAAAGACGCAGGTGGGGACAGAGACGAAGCCGAAAGCGGAGTTAAAGGTGCAGGTACAAGCGGCGACACAGACAAGGGGGAAGGCGGAAGCACAGGTGCAGGTGCAGGCACAGGTGCAGACGAAAGCGCAGACAAAGGGGAAAACACGCTCACTTTTGAACTGGAGGCCAAACCAACCGGAAGCCTGCGTCCCGATGTTTTACTTTCTGCCATGCTGCGCGAATGCGGCAATGCTGATGCGCGTGTGATTTCCGTGGTGCGCGTTGGGCAGCGCTCCGCAGAGGGATTCCCGATCACTTTGTAGGGTTTAGGACCGGTTTAGAACCCTCTTCTTGGTCACTTCGCAGGAATTAAGAAGGGATTATTCGTGTGCTAAGATGGCTCCTGTCGCCTCAGACGTGAGACCTACCGTGACGGTTTCGACCGTTTAAGACGTGAGATCTACCGCGATGGTTTCGGTCGCCTGGGATGCGGCACCCATTATCTCAGTTCATCCGCGTAGAAAGGCGGACAGCCCATGAAGCCTTATCCCTCAATTGATGCCTGGCTTGAAGAAGCAAAACAGGATCCACAGGCGCATCTGGTGGGGATGTATCTCACCCACAACGGAATCGCGCGTTCCACTCCCAAAAAGCTCGTACGTGCCGAGGATGAAGCCAGCCGTGCCGAGGGCGAGGCCCTAGGCAAGGTGGTGGCGGTGGAGTTTTCCTACGATGCCGAAGGGCTTGAGGCGGCTGTTGAAGAGGCGCGCACGTGGCCGGGTGTGTACTACGTGCGAGCCTGGCTCAACGAGGGCGAGGTGCCCGTGGGCGGCTCTATCATGTATGTGCTGATAGGTGCCGATATTCGTCCGCATGCCATCGAGGCGCTTCAAAAGTTGGTGGGTCATATCAAGACCGATCTCGTGCAGGAGCGTGAGATATACGCTTGATGGGGGATGAGGGCGCGCGGAAGATGGCGCGCCGTGAACAAAAGTCCTAGCGGGCTGCGGGGCGGGCGGTTCGCGTGAGGTATGTGATAGCTGCGGCGAAGGAGGGGAGGCCGCATGGGGCATGCGTATAGCAGGCCGAGTCCCGCAGTTGCGTTTGTGGGGCGTCATAACTCAGGCAAGACGACGCTTATAGAACAACTCATCGCGCGTCTTGATGCCAAGGGAGTTGATGTCGGAAGCGTCAAGCATCATGGCCACAAAGGCTTTGATGTTGATTATCCGGGCAAGGATTCCTACCGTCACCGCGCGGCTGGGTCGCGTGATGTGGTGGTGGTATCTCCTGATCGTATGGCGCGGGTGGTCGCCCTTGAGCGCGAGCCCGAATGCAGCGAGGTGGTTGCCGCCATGCCGGGTCATGACATCGTGATCGTGGAGGGATACCGGCAAAGCGGCCTCGATACGATTGAGGTCATCAGATCGGAAAACGAACGCGACGCCGATGCGGCTCGTGAGTTCGTGGAAAAGGGAACGATACAAGGCGGCATTCCCGTTGCCGTGGCTACCGATGATGTACGTGTGGCACAGACGGCTCAAAGGCGTGGCACGTTTTCGTTTCACCTGGATGACATAGACTCCGTAGTAAACTTCGTTTTGGAGCGCTATGTGAGGCCACGTCTGACCGTGGCCATCCAAGCCGGAGGGGAGTCGCGGCGCATGGGTCGCTCCAAGGCAACCGTGCCCTTTCTGGGTCGTCCCTTGCTCGAGCGTATTGTGCTGCGTGTGGCCCCTGTAGCTGATGAGTTGTTGGTGACCACCAACGAGCCTCAAAACCTCGGCTTTATCCACAAGCTGGATCTGCCCTGTCCGGTGCGCTTCGAACCCGATCTTTGCAAGGAGCGCGGTGCCTTACAGGGCATCTACACCGCTTTGACGGCTGCAGCACACCCCCTTGTGGCTCTTGTGGCCTGCGATATGGTCTTTGCCTCTCCGGCCTTGGCCTACGCGCAGGCGCAGGTGGCGCAACGCGAGGGCGCTGATGCCGTGGTTCCATGCAATGGGAATGGCTATGAGCCCTTCCACGGTCTGTACCGTGTCAAGACATGCCTACCTGCTGTGAAGGTTGCGCTTTCGCGTGGAAAGACGCGGGCTAAGGATTTCCTCGATGATGTGTGCCTGCGGGATTTTACGCGCGATGAGGTTAAAGAGGCTGTTCCCTACGGGGGTTGTTTTTTGAATGTGAACACTCCCGAAGAACTGGCGCACGCCGAAGGATTGGTTTTGGAAAACGGAGATAGGTGACCTATGCCCTCCATTGTCGATATGATGGATATTCTAGGGCGCTTAGAAAGCAAGGCGCTTCACGTTGAACCCACGCGATGCGTGAAGGTACGCAACCGAAACGCCTCATGTACACGCTGTGCCGAGGCGTGCACCTCGGGTGCCATATCGGTGGAGAGCAACGTCATTGACATCAATGCCGAGAAGTGCACGGGTTGCGGCACCTGTACCTCGGTCTGTCCGACATCAGCCATTCTGTGCGATAAGCCTTCCGATGCCCAGCTTGCAACTGACCTGGAGCGTTCCATCGGCGCTGCGGATGGCGAAGCCGTTATTGTGTGCGGCAAGGCTGCCGCACACAGGGCTGCCGATGTTGATAAGGTTGCTGAGGTTTTATGTTTGGGCCGCGTGGATGTGGCATCGCTTATCAAGGCTGTCTCGCTGGGTGCCCGTCGCATCACGCTCGTGGACGGGGGGTGTGCCACGTGCAAGTTCCGCAGTGCAGTTCCCTTTATGGATGCGGCTTTGGAAGAGGCTAATGATCTGCTCTTTGCGTGGGAAAGCGATGCACGCGTTGTGCGCACCGATGCTGTTCCCTCTGCTGTACGTGCGCAGGAGCCAACCCAGGCTTTGGGCGGCGTGTCACGCCGAGGGTTTTTCACCGGTATGAAGTCGCGGGCAAAAGCGATTGCTGCCGAAGCGGCGAGCTATGAGCTGGAAAAGGAACTGGGCATTAAACGCGAGTCCGCTACCTTGCGCGAAGCGCTCAAGGTGGGAGAGGACGGATGTCTTCCCCACGGCCCCATACCCCGTCACGATGACCTTCTTGAAAGCCTGTTTTCGATAGGGGAGGCAGGCGAGGGCCACACGCTGCATACAAGGCAGTGGGCGAGTGTGTCTGTAGATCCGAAGAGCTGCGATAATTGCAGTTTGTGCGTCACCTTCTGTCCAACCGGCGCCCTCACCAAGGTGATGAAGGAGCCTGACAGAAAACCCCCTCGCTCCCCCCGGCGCACCAATCGCTCCAAGGAAGTGGATCACCTGGAGTTTCGCCTGTGTGACTGCGTGGGCTGCGGTCTGTGTTCGGACGTGTGTCCCGGAGATGCCCTTGCGGTATCTCACGAGATAGGGGCCTCGCGCGTGTTTGATCTGGAACCTTGCAGGATATGCGGCGAAAAAAAGCGGCGCACCATAGGTGGTGCGCGCCGCTAGTGGCCACACATGGTGCTACGCGCCGAGGCACTCCTTCAAGATCTTAGCCGCATAGGTGACTGACCTTCGTTCCACCCTTTCATAGGCATCCAGCAGACGGCACCCTTCAGGTGTGAGGGTTGACCCATGTGCGCCGTCGCGGTTGAGAAGCTGTACGCCAAATGCCTCTTCGGTGGTTTTCATGATGCGCCAGGCTTTGCTGTAGGCCATGTTCATGTTTTTGGCCGCTTTGTTGAGCGATCCGTATTCGCGCACTCCGCGGCACAGCGCCGCCACTCCGCGCCCGAAAACCGCATCCTCGCTCTTCGCTCCCACGATGCTGAGCTTGATCTGCGCAGTCATGTCCGAGAAAGCGTCCATCTTTCCTCCTAGAATGATTTGTCGCATCTGCCCAAAGAAGGACGGGCACCCCATCATACCATGCCGGTTCACTCCTTGGCTCGCTGATGGCTCATAAGCATCAAACCTTGCTGTGTTGCAGATGGCTTTTCCGTTTACCGGATGTTTTATACCGTTTGTAGGTAATTTTAGACCTTTTACCGCTTACCGCCCCTGTCGACCCTTCTGGAGCACGTTTCACTGAATGACGGAATTCGGTTGAGTATATCCTTGGAATGGAATATACTTTCGAAAAGTTGTGCATGCATGAGGACAATGTGCATGCGGTGTCGGACGAAAAAAAGGAGGGAACATGTCCGAAATCAAACGTTGGATGAAGCTCGGTCTTGCCCTGGTGGTGGTAGTCGCGCTCGCTGCGTTCGGACTGGCCGGGTGCTCATCTGATGAGACGACCACCGATGGCGATGTGGCAGCTGAGAGCGAGACTCAGGAGGCCACCGATGAGCAGACCGTTGAAGAAGACGCTGTTGAGCAGGTAGAACTGCAGATTTTCGCGGCTAACTCACTCGAGAAGGCCCTTGATGAGGTGCAGGCGCTTTATACCGAGCAGACTGGTGTCACATTCGCCGACACGCAGTATGAAGCCTCCGGCACTTTGAACGAGATGTTGGCCGGTGGCGCAACCGCTGACATCGAAATCACCGCCTCCAAGGGAACCATGGACACTGCGGTGGAAGAGGGCTATGTGGATGAGTCCACCCGTTTCGACATGTTCACCAACGATCTGGTGATAGTCGCGGGTGAGGATTCCGACATTGAAGAGCTTACCCTCGAAGATCTGGCTTCCGGTGACTACACCGTTGCCGTGGGCGATGACAACGTACCCGCCGGTAACTACGCCAAGCAGGCTCTGTCCACCATAGGGTGCTGGATTGACGATGATGGCACCGAGGGTGCCGACTCCGACGGCCAGGGCGGAACCTTCGAGGGCACTCCGCTTGAGGGTCTGGTCACCGAGGGTTCGAGCGTGGGCAACGTGTGCTCCTACGCCAACTCTGGAGACGTGGATGTTGCTTTGGTGTATAGCTCCGATGTGTACCGCTTCGGCGGCGTGAAGATCGTGGGCACCGTACCGGCTGATACGCACAAAGACATCGTGTACCCCGCTGCCGTGTGTGCTGGCTCTGAGAATGCTGATGCCGCACAGGCATTCCTTGAGTGGGCCTATACCGATGAAGAGGCCATCGCCATCTGGCAGGCATGGGGCTTCGAGCTTGCTTAGTGTTTAACTAACGGTCGTTGCGATTCGCAGCCAAAAAGGGCGGACGGCTCCCTCGTCCGCCCTTTTCCATGAGGCCGTTTTGCGGGTGTGCGCATGTGCTGCGGATCCCCGCAAAACGCTGCGGATGTTTGCGAGATCCTGCGGATCTTCGCATGGTGCCGCAGATCCCCGCAAAACGCTGAGGATGCCGCCTTGATCGCTTGAGACGGAGGGGAAAGCATGAGGCTGTTTGTAAGGCTTATCGCTTCGGTGCTCACAATCGCTGTTGCGTTTCCCGTGAGCGCGGCTTGCGCCCAAGAACAATCGACAGAGGAGTCAGCCGAACTTATCACCTCAACGGTTGAGGCCAATGTCGATGATGTCGAGGTATCTGATGAGGGGGAGGCGGCGCTCATCTCCGGCGCATCCTTTGCTGCGGACGGCTTCAGCCGCGCTCAGCGAGGATCCAATCGCGATGTTAACGACACCTACATCGGGTACAGCTATTACCAGGGTTCTTCGTCCGATAAGGTGGTAGCCGTTGCCACCGAAGAATACGTTGTGGTGTATGTGCCCGCAACGCTTTCGGATCTTGTCTATATTGAAGACGAACAGGTCCAAACCCTCATCAAAAGCTATTTTATAGCCCTTGATGAGGCATCGGTCAATGGCGGAGTGGTGCTCGATGCCGACGTCCCCTGGTATTTCACCTCCGAAACATCCGTTGTGCTTGATGGCATCATGTATTCCTTTGCCGTAGAGGCGAGCGAGGGAAGCTATTACGTGACGGTGCTCGGCGAGGACGGATCCGATATCGTGTCGGCCGATTCCTCTGCCCGCCCCACCCATGTCGATTTTCTTGAGGTCGCTGAGACGGATGCAGTGGAAATCGTCCAATCCGCCACGGGCATTGCGGCAGTCGGACAGTTTCTCTCAAACCTTGACTGGGGTCCCTTGCTGGTGACGTTGAGAACCACGGGGGTTGCCATTGTTTTTATCTTCATCCTCGGTCTCGCCGCAGCATATTTCAGTTTGCGCATCCCCAAGCGCGCCCAAGATCTCGCCGATACCATATTCACCATCCCCATGGTGCTTCCGCCGACCGTGTGCGGCTTCATCCTGCTTCTGGCATTAGGCAACAAATCGCCTGTGGGTAGGTGGTTTATCGAACAGGGATTCCCTCTGGTATTCAGCTGGCCTGCCACGGTAATAGCGGCAGTGGTGGTTGCCTTCCCGCTTATGTATCGCAGTGCGCGCGGAGCCTTTGAGAGCATCGATTCCTCCATGCTTGATGCGGCACGCACCTTAGGCTGGGGAAATGCGCGCATCTTTTTCAGACTCATGCTACCGCTTGCCTGGAGCTCAATTGCGGCAGGTACGGTGCTTGCCTTTGCGCGTGCCTTGGGCGAGTTTGGCGCAACCCTCTTTTTAGCGGGCAATTACGCAGGCATTACCAGAACAATCCCCATCGCCATCTATTTCGAATGGATGGGCGGTGATACGGAAACGGCGTTGTTCTGGACCTGTGTAGTCATCGCATTCAGTTTCTTGGTCATCTTATTCATCAACCTCTGGTCCAAGCGCACCACCAAGTATCGCCGCAGGGCGGATGACTAGGGTGGTAAGGCGTTGGGACGCCTTACCCTCTGTTATTTCGTGGCTGTCTTGTTCCCCTTGTTAGCGGAGTATCCTGATTGAGGGTTAAGGATTGAGTATGAGCCATGAGGTCGCATGGCAATACACCCTCAATAAGAGCCGATTGTGAGTGAAGGATTCAGCATGAGCCTTAAGGTAGATATCAAAAAGAAGATGGGTAGCTTCTCTTTGGAGGTTGCCTTTGAGGCGGGAGATGAGGTGCTGGGCTTTCTGGGTGCCTCCGGCTGTGGTAAATCGCTCACCATGCGCTGTATTGCGGGCATCGAGCGTCCTGACGAGGGGCGTATTGAGGTGAATGGTCAGGTGTTTTTCGATAAGGCGCGCGGACGTAGGGCGGCGGTGAATATTTCACCCCAGCAGCGCAAAACGGCTCTTCTCTTTCAAAATTACATGCTGTTTCCCAATCTCACGGTGGTGCAAAACATCGCTGCCGGCATTGGCAGGGATGTTTCCGTAGCCGATCGCGATGCACTTGTGGCCTCCCATGTCCGCCGCTTTGGGCTTGAGGGAATGGAGAAGCGCTATCCGGCACAGCTGTCGGGCGGCCAGCAGCAGCGCGTGGCTCTTGCGCGCATGCTTGCGGCAAAGCCGGGTATCCTGATGCTCGATGAGCCTTTTTCGGCCCTTGATTCGCATCTCAAAAGCTCCCTGGAGCAAAACCTCGTAGGTCTGTTTAGTGAATTCAACGGCACGGTGCTCTACGTGAGCCACGACATCGATGAGG
>CAZLKG010000010.1:0-19722 GCA_964560045.1 uncultured Slackia sp. | reverse complement strand
AGGCATGCGATACGGTTGAGCCTCTCCGTGCATGCGGGTAGCCCGCTTGAGACGCGCGGCGACGCGCGCCCTAGATAAATAGCCGTCTTAAACGACAGAACCCGGCTTACAGGCCCGCTACGGCGCAGCAACAATCCTCACTCCCTCGTTTTAGGGAGCTACCCTTTGCGCGGAAACAAACCTCAAGCGCGGACGCCACGTATACGGTCGCCGTTTTAGGGGATCCATCCCTTGCGCAAAGACAAACCGCCGCACCTGGCTAATCAGGAGCGGATCAAACAAATCGAGAAGCCCGCCTTCGCACCACATGAACAGCACGAAAGCGGGCTTGCTCTCCCACCGCAGTCGCAAGATGTGCGCAGCGGTTCGCCACTAAGGCGAAGGCTAGTCGATATCTCCTAAGTCAAATGCGTCTGAGGCATCGCCGTAGCCGCTCAGATCCTTTTCAATCGTAGAGGGTTTGACACTCACCGAAGGGCTGGCGTGTGAGGCCGTTGAAAAAGTTGTAGCCGTGGTGGTCGGCATGGCGGGAGCGGTGTAGCTCGGTGCCACAGCACCGGTGGCACCGGCGAGCGCGGGTTTGTGGACGGGTGCCTGAGCAGGACTTGCGAAGCGGGCGTGTGCGCGTTTCTTGCCGTCACGCTTGGCAAGCTCATCTTCGATGTCGTCAAGTTTCTTGTTGGCATCATCGATAAACGCCTTGAGTGCGTCTGAGTAGCTCTCGCAGGTCTCTCTGTGGGAACGGTTCAGCTCCTCTATGGCATCCTCAATTTTCTCGCGCTCGGCGTTCGCGCGATCGATGATGTCTTCGGCATCGGCCTCGGCATTATCATGGATGCGCTTCGCCTCTTCCTGGGCAGCATCCATAACCTCTTTGGCGGAACGCTGCGCGGTAACGAGGGCGCTAGCAATGGCCGACACGTCGTTTTCTCTCTCAGTCAGTTGGCGTTCCAGCTCAGCGATGCGAGCATCTTTCTCATCATCGGCAGCAGCCCTCTCAGCCTCGCTTGCAAGCTGCCCAGGAGACGCAGGCTCGGCAAGTGCCGCATCCAGATCCATGACCCGAGTACCTTGAAGGTGGCCTCCTGGAGCCTCATAGTGGGCGAGGCGGGCGTGGAGCTCATCAATCTCGGCGTTGAGGCCGTCTATCTCTGCGGCGACATGCTCCAAGAACACGTCAACCTCATCGACGTTGTAGCCCTTACGATCGACAGCAAAGCTCTGGTTGTGGATTTCCTCGGAAGTGATGGCCATATTAGCTCCTTTGCCAGAGGGCGCATTTCTCCCTCATCGTTTTCAATGCCGACCTAGAGTACACTCACGATCAGCCGTACCGCGAATTGTAATACAATCAGCGCCACGATGGGAGAAACGTCCACCATACCGCCAATCGGAGGGATGAACCTTCTAAACAGGTTCAAGTAAGGATCGCAGAGCCTGCCTAAAATCGTGTAGATATCGCCTATGATGCCCACCTTTATGGGAATCCACGACATCAAAACATAGACAAACAAGATCGTGGTGTAGACGTTCGCCAATGTGACAATCGAGTATTGAAGATAATACATGCTACATCAACCCTTGGTCACGAAGACGCGCGCTCTCACCATCGGTAAGTCCAACGCCACGCGTGATGGCGAACACCTGCCCCGAAACGCATTCCACCCGCGCATCAAGCGCGCAGGCAATTCCAAAGCTGAAATCAAGGATACGCTTTCCTAGAGCATCGGGCGTGTTACGCAAAGACAGCACCGCCACATCACCTGATTTGAGAACCTTGGCAATGCGTTCGGCATCGGCGTAGCTGTCGGGGGCAACAACGGTGATGATACGTGTGGCACGCTGGGTCGCCCGGGGCTCTGCCTTGGAAGCAGTCGCAGAACCGCCTTCGGAAGAAGCCGCGCGCGAAGTCGGTGAAGACGCTTCGGTATCGCTCGCTGAGGCAGCGTGCCTGGGTCGAGAGGCAATATCGGAATCGGGCGACGAAGTGCCGGAGCGCGTCGAGCGCTGATCGTCGGCGCGAAGTGACGCGAAATCGCGATTGGGACGCGTGGCCTGGGCATCACCGGAAGGCGTGTACTGCGTATGAGAGCGAATGTCATCAGCCGTCACCAGTCGAGGTATCTGAGCGGAGCGCAAAGTGCTGGTTGATGTTGAGTCGGGCTGAGCATAATCCGCTTCGTCATCAAACGCATATTCTCCGAAATCCTCTTGGGCGAAATCGTCAAAGTCATCTGCGGAGTATGCACTTGAATGACGCGATTGGCTGGCACGGGTGTCTTTCGAGGCGAAACGGCCCTTGAGATCATCAAGTCGAGGTCTCCTCAGTCCCATATCGTGTCCACCTTACCGTTGAAGTCAAATCGAACGCTGGGAATAGTTCTCGCTGAATATGGCGCGCCCGATGCGCACCATGGTAGCGCCTTGGAAGATAGCCTCAAGATAATCGTCACTCATTCCCATCGAAAGTTCATGGAGATCCACTCCATCTACACCGCAGGCAGCGAGAGACGCCTGCACTGATGTGCGCAACGCAGAGAGCCGCGCAAATGTCGCAGCGGCGAGCTTTTTGGATCCTTGTGGTGCCATGATCATGAGGCCTTTGACCCTCACGTGTTCAAGACGATGGCAAAGCAAAAGCATATCCATGAGGTTTTTCTCTGCCAGACCCTGCTTGGTCTCCTCGCCGTTATTCACTTCAATAAGGACATCTTGGACAATACCGCGCGCCTGCGCAAGACGTTCAATTTTTTCCGCGTGCTCTTGCTTGTGCAGGGAATGAATCAGACAGGCTCGTCCCACCACATCTTTGAGCTGGCGCGATTGGATGTTGCCGACGAAGTGCCACCGCTCATCCGGAAAGGCGTCATGTTTGCGTGCCAGTTCAGCGGGACGGTTCTCGGCAAAATCATGCAGGCCCGCCGCCACCGCTTCCCCAACGGCATCGATATCGACACTCTTTGACACCCCTATCACGCAAACGGCCTCACGATGCCTACCGCACGCTTCGCATGCATCGGCAACCTCATGCATTATCCTTTCGTAGCGCTCTTTAAGCACCATGTTTTTGTCTTCTTCCTCTAGCAAGCCCAAGCACCGTAGGGGTGCAGGTTCAATCCATGAGAGAACTTCCGCAATGCCACCTCTGCGACGCCCAAGACAAACAGCTGCCTCTTAAGGGCGACCGGGACGCGCAATCCTTACAGCAAGGGCAGCGTGACGACCACACACGCCACCGCTGAGGCGATACGAATAGAAGCGCTTTCCTGCATCGCACGCGGTACACACGCCTACATCGGCAATGCGATTGGCATCCACACCTGCACATCTTGCGCTCTCGCGGAGGGCAGCACCCATATCGACGCGAGAGCCATCCAACACACAGCCCGCTCCAAACTCCCTCTCAAATCTCTCGCAGACCTCAATCCCGGCTTCAAAGTGACAGGCATGGATGTAGGGACCAAGGTAGAGGTTGAGATCAGCAGGACGTGTAGCATCAAGCGCGCAGAGCTTGGAAATGGCCGCTTCCACAATGCGTCCCACAACGCCACGCCACCCGGCATGCGCCACAAAAAATGCGCCCGATGGAGCAACCCCTATTACGGGCACGCAGTCGGCAAAGCAGAGTAGAGCCGCAGTATCCAAACAGCCCACGACCACGCCGTCGGCTTCATCTTCACGGGCGGACAAAAGCCGTGCATCATCCTCTGTGCGACATATCAAAAGATCGGTACCATGAACCTGGCGTGGCTGAATAAGGGAGATACCCTCAAAACCCAGGGACGCAAGCAAGATCTCTCGATTGCGCGCGACGCAAGACGCGCGATCGGAAACGTTTCGGGCCAAATT
Organism: uncultured Slackia sp.; assembly: GCA_964560045.1. Lineage (GTDB taxonomy): Bacteria > Actinomycetota > Coriobacteriia > Coriobacteriales > Eggerthellaceae > Slackia. Next base: position 15,873 of record CAZLKG010000010.1, on the reverse strand, counting down.
AAGGGAATCGAAGGGAGGTTCGCTCACCCCTCCCGTCCGCTCGGCAAAGACAACGCGAACCCCACACGCTCTAAACAGCGCTTCATCGGTGAAACATACGCAGGAAGCGAAGCGATCCTCGGCAAGCCGAGGGAGCGGCAATGCGAGAGTCATCGAGTCGTTCATGGCGACACCGGCATATCGGTTCTATCGGGCGCGTACACGTACACCCTAGTTGCGGCGCAAAAACTCAGGAATATATTCTTCGTCGGCAAGGCGCGTGGAGGTGGCATTGGCGGACGCGGCTGCCGGAGACGTGGGATAGCCCGGATTTGAGGTGAAGGTATCGCGCTTCTGAGAGGTTGACGCAAACAGCCCGCCTTGTCCGCTGCTAAAGTCAGTGGAAGGCTGGGGTGAACGGGAGAATCCCGTGGCTATGACGGTGATGCGCACCTGATCTCCCAAGCTCTCATCAATGATCTGTCCGTAGATGATGTTGGCATTCTCATCTACCACGGCCTCCATGACGCGCGCGGCAGCATCCACCTCGGCCAGCGTAAGATCCAGACCGCCCGCGATGGAGAACAGCACACGGCTGGCCCCCTGGATCTCGGTTTCAAGGAGATTGGAATTGATGGCCTGGGTGGCGGCATCAAGCGCGCGGCTCTCTCCACTGCCAAACCCTATACCCATCATGGCCGTACCCGCATCCTTCATGACGGTGCGAATGTCGGCAAAGTCAAGGTTGATCAGACCGGGGATAGTGATGAGATCGGTCACTCCTTGAATACCTTGACGCAGTGTATCATCGGCAATGCGGAAAGCATCAAGCATGGATGTCTTTTTATCGATGACTTCAAGCAGGCGATCGTTGGGGATGACGATGAGGGTATCCACCCTCTGGGCGAGTAGGTCACAACCCTGTTCCGCTTGGTTGCGGCGCAATCGACCCTCAAATCCAAACGGCTTTGTAACGATGCCAACGGTGAGAGCCCCTATTTCCTCACGCGCAATCTCGGCCACAATGGGAGAAGCGCCGGTACCCGTACCGCCACCTTCGCCGGCGGTAACAAACACCATATCTGCCTCGGCAAGGGCGTCGCGAATCTCAGCGCGGGATTCCTCGGCTGCTTGACAGCCAACCTCAGGATTGGCACCGGCTCCAAGACCGCGTGTCAATTCCTCTCCGATGTGAATGGTTTTATCCGCACTGGAAAGCAGCAGAGCCTGCCTGTCGGTATTGACGGCAATGAATTCCACTCCTTTGAGCCCTGCCTCGACCATGCGGTTGACGGCGTTGGTTCCACCGCCTCCCACACCGACGACTTTGATGGCGGCTGGATGATCTGAAGCAATGTTACTAGGCATGGTATCCTCCACACGTGCGTCGTTTATGCTGCGTTTCCCGCGTCAAGCACCGGCGGCATGCAAACCCGATGTCAATATCAATCTTCACGAAGAATGCATGACAGGCACACTTTACACGAACGCGTCAACATTGCAAGAAGTGCTGCCCCGCAAGGTTCCACTCTTTCGCCGAAGCTACAGAAATCATGCCGCTCGCCACGTGGGACTATCTGCCACGCGAACGTTGATATAAGCAATTTCTCCGGCATAGTCCTCAAGAAGCTGCAAGCAAATACGTTCCTTCTCGCGGATGTCCTCCGCTACGCCAAAATCGATCTCGACGCCTGATTCCAAGGTGAGCTTGGTGCTTTCCGCCGATGAGGCCGACACGGTGACCACCTGGTCTTTGAGTTCGGTGGTAAGTCCCGTCACCACGTCGAGGGCGTTGATGATGGTCTCATCGGTGCAATATGTTCCCACTTCAGCTGAGATACCCGCTCCCACGTTGGTGATGGAGAGAACCGATTCGGCATCTTCGAAAATTTTGGATGCCACACTTTGTGCGGCTTCGGAGTCCTCATCAGGAATCACGCACAGCCACATACCGTCAGTGGCAAGAGCCCAAAGTTCGGTGGAGGATCCATCCTCTAAGGTGACCTCAACGGTGGCACCCATTTCGCGCTCTGTCACGATGAGATTGAGCGTATCGGGAAATACACGCTGCACCTCCACGTCGGCAACCCAGGCATCAAGCATGATTCTCTGCTTGATGGTATCCGTATCAACACGAAGAAGCGTGGTGTCTGAGGGCACGTTTGCCAACTGTGTCATCTCGTCAGAAGTCAAGTGCTCCACGCCTGAAACGGTTACCTGCTTGATGGAGAAAAGGGGCGACCAATAGACGGCGAAAGCAGCTATCACCAAGAGCACCACGATTGAAATCACCACGATGGCCTTAAGCATGTGGGTTCGATAGGCTCGCTGGGCACGATGCTGATGCGTGTCTTCAACGAGCGAGCCCACCTTCATGGTGGATATACGCGGAGCCGCATTCCCCAGATCGCGCCTCTGTGTAAACGATCGGGAATTTCCCATCGCCCTTGCGTTTGGTGAGGAGGACATGCGACGGGAAGAATCCGAGCGCAAAGAGGGGCGCCCGGTCATAGATCGCGGTTTGCTATTGCGCGAAGCCAAGAAAACGCACCTCCGGAACAAGATCGATGCCGCAGCGCTCACGCACGACATCCTGCGCGGCATGGATGAGTGCCAGCGCCTCAGCGGCTCGCGCCTGCGAGCGATTAATTATGAAGTTTGCGAGATCTGAGGCCACCTCACACCTCCTCGCGCATGTGCAGCACTTCAAGGAGGGCGGATCCGTACGTGGTTACATCGCCTGCTCCCATGGTGATCACCAGATCGCCCTTTGTGGCGAGAGAGGCCACTGCGGCTATAGCCTCATCCTTCGTGGGCACAAAGGATACATCCACCACGCCACGAGCCGCCACGGCATCGGCCACACTCTTGCCGCTCACGCCGGGTATGGGAGCCTCCCCAGCCGCATACACGTCACAAACCACCACACGATCGGCATCATCGAAGGCCGATGCGAATTCTGTAGCAAGGCTTTGTGTTCTGGAATACCGATGGGGTTGAAATATCACCAGGACACGCGCAAAACCCAAACCGCACGCAGCGGCGATGGTCGCCTTTATTTCGGTGGGATGATGAGCATAGTCGTCTACCACCGTCACGTTGACTGCGCTGCCCACCGGATCGAACCTGCGGCGCACTCCGGTATAGCGCAAAAGACCCCGTGCGGCGCGCACTACATCTTCACCGATGGCGTATACCACGGCCATAACTCCCGCAGCGTTAAGCACATTGTGACGGCCAGGGCTTTTGGGAAGACGGCACGCGACCACACGTCCGTCAGAAAACCTCAGATCGAAGGAGGAGGCCACACCTTCAGGACGATAGTTCATCACGCGCACATCGCAGTTCTCGTCAAAGCCGTAGACAAACGTGCGGCATCCCACCTTGCGCGCAAGGCTTACGAGTCGGGGGTCTTCACCGCAGGCAACCACGGCTCCCTCCTTAGGAACCGAGTCCATAAAACGCCCAAACGCAGAGCGAATTTCATCGATGCCTCCTGCGTAATGATCGAGATGATCGGCTTCGATATTGGTTATGAGGGCAACATAGGGCGACAGGTTCAAAAACGACCCATCGCTTTCATCCGCCTCGACGACATAGTATTCGCCCGCACCCGATTCGGCATTGGACTGATAGGAATCCACAATGCCGCCAACCACGAAGGTGGGCGATACCCCCAGCGCATCCATCACCGTTGCCAACATGGAGGATGAGGTGGTCTTGCCGTGGGTGCCGCTCACAGCAAGGGTCTTTTTCCCCTCACCCAGTAACGCCAACATGCGGGCTCGCGGCCAAATCTCTACACCCATCTCGCGCGCGCAAACGAGCTCGGGATTGGAGTCGGGAATGGCATTCGATACCACAACTATCTCACAATCGGCAGAAACGTTGGCTGCATTGTGTCCGATATATACCTTGATGCCAGCTTTTTCCAGTTGGTCGGTGAAGGTGGAACTCTTCATGTCGGATCCGCTTACGATATAGCCCTGATCGAGGGCTACGCGGGCGATTCCGCTCATGCCCACTCCGCCGATGCCGATGAAATGAATGCGTCTGCTGACGGCCATCTTTTTAGCTCCTCTCTCACGCGCTGCCTCTCAAGGCGCCAGGCAGCGCAGGCAGGCCCCGATCCGCCAAGAAAGAAGATTCCGAATATCAAAGCTCTGAAACTGTCACGAACCCTCTTGGACAAACACTCATTGTATTCCAAGGCTTCTAGACTCTCGCGCATCGACACACAAGATCCGCCAGGGTTGATGCCGCATCTTCGGTTCTAAAGGCGGCTGCGGCCTTGCGCATTGACTCACGCACGAAAGGATCGTTCACAAGCGTCATCACCCTATCGGCGAATTCGGGAGAATCCAGTGCATCATCGGAAAGCATGTAGGCGGCTCCCTTGGCCACATAGGCGTGCGCATTAGTGGTCTGGTGATCGGCTGTTGCAAAGGGAAAGGGCACCAACAACGCAGGCAAACGAAGTGCCGATATCTCGGCAAGGGAGGTTGCTCCTGCCCGCGATATGACGCAGTCAGCAGCGGCCAGCGTCTCTGCCATACGGTCTTGATAGGAAAACACATGCCAACGCTTTCGCTGCGCATCATCCAAAGCCAACTTGGCAAGGGTCGCGTCGTATTCTTTTGGTCCTGTGATGTGCACCACATGTAGCCCTTCGCGTGCCAAAAGGCTGTCTTTCATCGCGGCGATCCTCTGGTTAAGGTGGCGAGCACCCAGACTGCCCCCGAATATCAAAAGCATCACGGCATCTTCGGGGATGCCCAACATAGCGCGGCCTTCTTCCCGCGTTGCCGAAAGGATGGATCTGCGCACGGGGTTGCCGGTCACTGTCACGTTTTTCTGGAGGGAAAGTCCCTCAGCAGCCATCTCATAGGTAAGCGCCACAGCCCGGGCGCGCTTGGCTAAAAATGCGTTGGCCATGCCCATAACGGAATTCTGCTCATGCACCACCACGGGAATTCCCAACTTCTCAGCCGCAATACCTACGGGAACAGAAACGTAACCCCCAAACCCCACCACTACAGAGGGTTTAATCTCTTGCATCCACCTGCGCGCACCCTTAATTGAGCGCGCAATTTTAAGACCGGAAGAAACGATCGTCCATGGTGCCTGGCGATCAAAGCCTGCGGCTTCAAACGGTTGAAACGGTATACCGGCAAGTTTCACCAGACGAGCTTCAACGCCCTGGGGAGTTCCGGCAAAACGCACGGCACAGCCGCGCTCCTGGAGCACTTCGGCCAAGGCAAGGGCCGGATTGATGTGCCCGGCGGTGCCTCCCCCGGAAAGGACGGCGAGCATATGAACCTCACTTCCGATCTTTGGAACGCACCCTGTTTCCATAAGTTTCATGACGTGAATCGGATTTGGAGTCCTGCGGCGAACGCGCTTTCAGGCGGACGGATGGACGGACGGGCTTTCTCGCTTTTTCCGTTCCTTTTCGCGACAATTTTTGCGACAAAACAGAACGCGGCGAAACCCGAGGTGCTTCTTTGTTCCTTGAGTCCCGAACAGAGGTTTCACTCGTAGATCGGGAAGATTGGCGGGAGTGGTCGCTTGATGTTTTAGAGGCACCCTTCACGGATCCCCTTCGGCGCAAAGAAGATGAACCTGCTCCCGATTCCGCGCCGTCAACCAGGTTAAATCCGAGGTCGTTCGACGAACGGCCCCTTGCATCTTCGGACGGCGGGGTGCGAACACCTCTTTCGGTCCGCGCGCCCCTGCCATCAACCCGCAAAACATTCAAATCATTGCGGCGCTGTTCGTGGGAGGTGAGCACATTTGAACCATATGAGACCGACATAAGCACGCCCACAATGAGCAGTGAGGAGATAACCGATGATCCTCCTGACGATATGAAAGGCAGGGGCTTGCCCGTGGTGGGAAAGAGTCCCGTGGCACAGGCCATATTGAGAAAAGCCTGACCCACCAGCATCACGGTGAGACCGCCCGCCAAAAGTTTCCCAAATTCATCAGGGGCTTTAGCAGCAATGCGCAGCCCGGCAAAAAGGAAGACAACAAACAGTGCGATGAGTGCTAGCGCACCTATCATTCCCAGTTCTTCTCCGATGATGGAATAGATGAAATCGGTCTCCGCCTCAGGCAGATAGAGGTATTTTTCGCGTGAGTTGCCCAACCCCACACCAAACACACCTCCTTGCGCAAAGGCGTAGAAGGAATGGATGAGTTGGAAACCCGTACCGTAGCCACCTTCACCATCGTTCCACGGATTGAGCCATACCGCGATGCGCTCGGCGCGATATCCCGTACTCATAGCAACGCAGGCCACCACCACAAGGACAATAACCACGGGAAGGAGCACCTTTAGAGGAACCTCTCCCAACCATATGACAGCAAGCAGGCCCAAGGCAATGATGACAGCTGAGCCCATATCCGACTGAGTCTTGAAGAGAAATGCAAGGGGCAAAACCACCAGCACAAAAAACGCAACCAAGGCGCGCATCCAGCCAAACAACTCTTCGCGAAAGCTGCACATGATGCGCGCGGCAGCTATGACAAAGATAATCTTGGCAAATTCGGTGGGCTGGAGACTGAATGGACCGATGTAGATCCAGCGCTGGGCACCGAGGGCCTCAGTTCCCACGAAAGCGACCGCCACCAACAATAATACGGCCAGAATCCAAAATACGTAGAAAAGATACCCTGTTTTCCACAGGCGGTATGGGATAAGCCGAACAACTACAACGGCGGCAAAAGCGCCAATGACGACGAAGATGGCCTGCTTTCCCACATAGGAAAACACGCTCTCATCGCCTGCGATGGCCTCAACGGTGGAAGCCGAGAACACCATCACCAATCCTATCAAAACGAGCAGGATGGTAGACACCACCAGCAGGATGCGTGACAGCATGATATCGGCTGGCACGCCACGCGCATCCGCCAAAAGACGAGCCGCCCTCTCGGCCTGTATGGCTTGGATTTTCAACAAGGCCGTCGCCTACCCCTCAACACGCTGGGCGCGAAATGCCACCAGATGTTTGAACACACGACCGCGATGCTCAAAAGAGTCAAACTCATCAAACGAAGAGCATGCAGGCGAGAGAACCACCGAATCCCCAGGCTGGGCGATTCGCATGGCCTCATCAAGCGCGTCCTCCATGTACGCCACCCGCACGTGCAGAAGAGCGCTGCCGTCGAAAGCCTTCATGAAACGCTCTCCCGACGCTCCGAAACATATCACGGCACGACACCTTTCCCGTGCGGCTCGCGCCAGTTCATCAAGGCTTGTTCCCTTGTCATGACCGCCCAACAAAAACACCGCCTTGCCTGCAGGAAAAGCTGAGAGCGCCTTGAGGGTCGCATCCACGTTGGTAGCCTTGGAGTCATTCACGAACTTCACGCCACCTATCTGGCCACACGGCTCTAAGCGATGTTCAAGCGGCTTAAACGTACACAGAGCTTCGCGCACAACAGCAACTGAAGCACCCACTTCTATTGCAGCAGCTGCGGCGCAAAGTGCGTTTTTCACGTTATGATCACCTTTGATGGAGAGATCATCGACGCCTACCAAAATCGATTCCTCTTCCCCTATCCTCACAACGAGCATGCCATCTCGTATAAACGCCGCCCACGGCGCGCCCGTATCTTCCAGCGACACCTCACACATGCGGGCACCGGTTGCGCGAACCTTTGGCAAAACACTACGAACACCCGGATCTTCAACGTTGACCACCGCAAGATTGCTCTTGTCCATGTTGGCAAACACCTTTGCCTTAGCTTGGACATAGCTCTCAAAGGTCGTGTGCCAGTAGAGGTGATCTGAGGTGATATTGAGAAGCACGGCAACTTCGGGAGCGAAGTGTTTCATGGAGGCCAGCTGGAATGAGCTCGTTTCAGTCACGTACACCTCACAGTTACTCCTGCTCACCGCTTCAAGGCAGGTATAGCCGATGTTTCCCACGGCTTCTGCCCGTATGGGGGTGGCATCAAGGATATGCTTGATGAGCGTGGTGGTAGTTGTTTTACCATTGGTTCCCGTAACAGCAAGCCACTGCGATTCTTGAGCACTCTCCCGCCAGGCAAACTCCACCTCACTTATGATCTCGCTGCTCACGGCTTCTGCATTCTCATAAAAGCGAGAAAACCGCGATATACCGGGACTTGCAATGCAGAGATCGTAGTGCCCTTCAAAGGTGTACAGATCGAAGTACACCTTAGCGCCTCGCGATTCACAGTACTGAGCGAATTCGAGCGTGTCATCGTTTTGATCGCCTGCCGCGATAGTGAGGCTTTTGACCTCTTTACCCAAGCCGCGTGCTTCAAGGCAGTAGCGCGCTGCCGCACGACCGCTTTTTCCCAAGCCCAGCACAAAAACATCGCCCAGATCTTTCGCCGCTCTTTTGCGACCTGCAATCATTTCGGCCACGCCAAAACCTCCTCATATCGGAGAACTCACCAACCGCAGGATGCAACCCCTTATCAAGGACAGCATGCAAGCAACCGGCATACGAACGGCACGCTCACATCACCATGGGCTGTACGAACCACAGCACGAAACCGAATGCCGCGAGCACGCCGGACACTATCCAGAAGCGGATGACGACCTTGGTCTCGCTCCAGCCCTTCTTCTCAAAATGATGGTGCAAGGGTGCCATTAAAAACAGGCGCTTCTTTGTGCGCTTGTAGTAGACCACCTGCAACATAACCGATATGGCCTCAGCGACAAACAGACCGCCAATGATGACGGAAAACACCTCGGTCTTGGTAATGATGGCCACACAACCCAGAGCCGTTCCCAGTGCAAGCGAACCGGTGTCACCCATGAATATGTCGGCAGGATAGGCATTAAACCAGAGAAATCCCACGCAGGCACCGGCAATAGTGGCGCTGAACACGGCCATAGGCAAAAGATCACAGCGATACGCAATGGCTGCCATGACCAGCATGGCTCCCATCACCGTACCAGCAGCCAAGCCATCAAGGCCATCGGTTAAGTTGACGGCGTTGCTCATGCCCCCAAGAAGGATGTTGCAAAAAATCAGATACAGCCACGGAATCTTGAAGCCGCCCTCTATGGAGTCAACGGGGATTGTGGTGGTGAGGATCCCCAAATCGAGTGTGCAGATGAACGGAATGTCTATTGTGGGTTCTATCCCGGAGAAGTTCACCACAATAAGGACAAACACCGTCGCAACAAGGAATTGGCCAAGCAGCTTGCCCTTTGGCGTAAGTCCCAGTGAACGCTCATGAATGACCTTGGAGGCATCGTCGAACAGTCCAAGCATGCCGACAAGAACCGTGGCAAGCAGCGTCGCCACAAAGCCAAACGACGGAGACGCAACCAGAAATACCGTGATAATGATGGCAATGAGTATAACAACACCGCCCATGGTAGGCGTTCCCTGTTTCACCAGATGGCTATTGGGGCCATCAGCGCGCACCTGCTGACCAATGTGCGTGCGGATAAGCAGTTTGATCCAAGCCGGCATGGCTACCATGGTGATGGCCGCCGCCAGCACAAAACCTAAAAACACCAGAAATGTCGGATACGATGAGAACAGAGCACTTATCATGCCTCAACTACCCCTTCTACAACGCGATCGAGTCCCATGAAACGAGATGCTTTCACCAGTACGACATCGCCCTCGGACAAGCCGGAGCACACCATATCAATCGCCTCCTGAACGGATTCAGTGCACAGCACGGCATCGCGCGCCATACCACAGGACAGAGCGCCTTGGGCTATCAGACGGGCGAGCTCACCCACGCACACGAGAAGATCAACTCCCTCTCGGGCTGCCGCAACCCCCGTGTCGTAGTGCCCCGAATCGCTCGCTTCACCCAACTCGCCCATGTCGCCCAAAACCGCAATTTTGCGTCCGGACGCCTTGTAGGCGGAAAGGGTCGCAAGTGAAGCCTTCATACTCGCCGGGCTGGCGTTGTAGGCATCATCAAACACGACGGCTCCGCACGCCGAATTCTTAAGCTGCCCGCGTCCTGCTTCGGGAGTTGCTTGACGTAGGGCCGCACACACTTCAGGAAGCTCCATGCCGCAGATAAGAGCCACCGCAGCAACGGCAAGCGCGTTTTCTACATTATGGACACCTCGCAGGGAAAGAGAGCAAGGTGCCTTGCCGCCAAAAGCGTGGAGGACGAAACTCGGACGCCCTTTTTCATCGGTTCGGATGTCGGTGGCATACACATCAGACAGGGGCGGGGTCCCACCGAAGAGCACGCATTGCACGTTGCGCTCGGCAGTGCGAGCGTGGCGACGGATGAAGTCGGTGAATTCTCCTGTCTCCTGGAGAAACACCGTGCCGTCCTCGGGAAGGGCTTCTACGAGTTCTGCCTTCGCACGGGCGATGTTTTCCCGTGTACCCAACTGCTCAAGATGAGAGAGTCCCACGTTGGTGACGATTCCCATATGGGGGCGCGCTATCTCGCAGATGCGCGCGATCTCACCGGCGCCATCCATGCCCATTTCCACCACGAGCATCTGGGTATCCTCATCAGCCGAAAGCAGCGTGTAGGGCGCTCCCAGTAAATTGTTGTAGTTGCCCTTGGTGGCACACGTCCTGAAACGCGACGAAAGGACATCACGCAGCAAGCCTTTCGTGGTGGTCTTTCCCACCGATCCGGTAACACCCACAACCGTGGCACTCAGGCGGTCACGCCACGCGCCTGCAAGCGCTCTCACGGCGTCCTCGCCTTTGTGCACCCTCACGATAGCACCACCCGCATCGCGGGCTGCTGCTCGCTCATCACCACCCGGATCGCGGCTCATGAGTGCTACCGCAGCGCCTGAGCGCAGTGCGCAGATGGCAAAATCGTTGCCATCTGCGCGTGCTCCCACGATGGCAACATACACACAACCCGGCTCAACTAGCCTTGAATCCCAGGTAAGAGCGCAGACATCCTTTTGAGCGTTCAGAGGGGCGACCAAAAGATCGCCCCCTGTAATACGCGCTATTTCATCTATGGAAAACCTCATGGATGCTTCTTGGCTACCCTATCGTCTCACATGAAGAAATCACTATTGCTGGATGATGCCGTAGCGATCTATGGCGTCCGACATTATATCGTGGAACACCCCTGTAGTATTTCGGGATGCGGGCACCTCATTGATACCCACAAAGCATACCAAGGGTAACGACGAATCCACTAAAAAGCCCGTGAAGTCCAGATTCCATGCCGCTGAGACGTAGCTGCCATCATCACCAATATATTCAGCCGTTCCGGTTTTGCCCGCTACAGTGTATCCCTCGATTGCCGCACCCGTACCGGTACCGTCGGTTACTGCCGTCTCCAACATGCTTATCATGGTAGGAATGGCGTCGGTATTTTCTATAATCTGCTCGCCCTCATATTCTATCGTCTCATCCGTCTGGGGTTTGGAGATCAGCAGATGCGGCGTGTACGCAACACCCTCGTTGGCAATCGCTGCGTAGAATCTCACCATCTGCAAAGGAGTCACCGACACGCCCTGTCCAAAGGTTACATTGTAGCTCTGAACGAGCGACCACTCGCTCACGTCACTCAGATATCCGCTCGCCTCTCCCGGATAGTCAATCCCCGTCACCTCGTTGAGTCCGTAGGACAAGATCTTGTCGTAGAGCTCGGAGAATCCCAGATATTCCTCGACGGCAAGGGAAATGCCCACATTGGACGATTCATTGATGATTTTGCGGAAGGTCATGGTCTCATCAGAGCGCGTATGAGCATCCGAAATCGAGTATCCGCTGGCTTCAAGACTCGCAGGGCAATAGATTGTGGTATCGGGCGTGATCTCAGTGAGTTCAAGTAAGGACATTGCCGATACCGCCTTGAATATCGATCCCGGCTCGAACGCCCTCGTTACGGCCTTGACGGAGTCCGATCCCGCCTCCATGTCGGATAAGTCTGATGGATCAAGGTAAGGGGTGGAGGCCATGGCAAGAATCTCACCCGTCGAAGCATCCATCAAAACAGCGCTTCCGTCTTCGCCGCCGAGATCTTCCACTCCCTGCGCCAAATGCTCCTCAAGACGCTCCTGCATCTCTATGTCGATGGAAATCACGATATCTTGGCCATCTACGGCCGGTTCATCAACCTCGGTTCCACCGGGGATGGGAATCCCCTCGCCACCTATCTGCACCACGCGCTTGCCCGCCGTGCCCGACAATATGTCGTCGTAATACAGCTCAAGACCCGTAAGTCCGTTACCGTCCACGTCGATCAGGCCAATGATCTGACCCGCCACCTCACCGTAGGGATAGACGCGCTTGGTGTCATCAATGAGGTAGATACCTGTGAGACCCAGGGCCTCAAGAGCCTCTCCGTCCTCCTTGTCGGCCTGGCGAACCACGTAAACAAAGGTTGTGTCTTGGGTGAGATAGTCCGTATAGTCGGAAGCGTCTCCCCCGAGCGTATCAGCAAGAGCCTGTGCGGTGCCTTCCACGTCGGTTATCTCTTGGGGGTTAGCGTACACCGTGCTGGCTTCCACGCTGGTTGCCAGCACGTTACCGTTGCGATCGTAGATGGTACCGCGCCGGGCGGGAAGGTCGATGGTTATCGTACGCGACGCAGCTGCAGCCTCGCTCCATTCCTCGGCCATATAGATCTGCAGATATATAAGCCTACCCACGAAGATGACAGACAGACCAAGAAAAAATATCAGGAGCCATGACATCCTGCTTGAAAGAAGACCAGACCCTATACGACCCGATCCCCCCTTATCAGAGAAGCTGCGAAGATCTCGCATGGTGCTCCTATCCCGCATTCGCTATGGCAGAAATGCTGCCCGAAAGCGAGAGATTGCCCTCATCGTCGGTAGCAACCACGTCGGGAGAAAGCGTTATGACGCTTGTCTCTTCGGGAGCTGCCATACCAAGGCTTGTCGCTCCAATTTCGATGAGTGCCGAACTGGACAGCTGGGTCTGCATGACCTCAAGGTCATTGCCTGTGGTGCGCGCTACCTCTATCTGGCTAGAAAGTTCGCTTGTTGTGATAGACGTGTTGATGCTCATGGCCGAAAGCGCTACGCGAACACAGGCGATTGCTGCGACTATCAAGGCAACCACCACGACAATACGCGCGATGCTCATGATGGATGCAGGAAGCTCCACCACTTCAGACTGAGCACGCCTGCCGGGAATTACGCCAAAGTCAGGTCTTTGCTCCGGACGATATGCGGGTACCGTTGATCCGTGCACATAGAGGGAAGGGTCTTGGCGGCGCACGGAATGTGGCCGCTCCGACCGGGAAGCTCGGTAAGAACGGGTGCTTTCCATACCGGCCTCCTTTCTGTGATTAAGCTGCGTTTCGGTCGGTTGGGCGTCAGGGTACGTCAGACCACGTCAGGGTTCCAATTTCTGCGCCACGCGCAGTTTGGCGCTGCGAGCGCGCGGGTTGCGCCTCACCTCTTCCTCTGAGGGAAGAATGGGCTTGCGCGAAAGCACGTTGAGTACCGGCCTCGCGCCACATGCGCATACGGGCAAATCAGGCGGGCACGTGCAGGGTTTCGCATGCTCGGAAAAGGTTTCCTTCACGATGCGGTCTTCCAGCGAGTGATAGCTGATCGCCAAGATGCGACCACCGGGGGCAAGCCAGCGGATGGCGGCCTCAAGGCCCCGCCGCAGCGCTTCGAGCTCCCCGTTCACCTCAATGCGCAGCGCCTGAAAGGTGCGCTTTGCCGGATGCCCTCCCGCACGCCTGGCCGAAGCGGGAATCGCGGCCTTGATGATATCCACCAGCTGGCCGGTCCTCTCTATCGGCTTGCGCTCGCGTGCTTCAACGATGAACTGGGCTATCCGAGATGCCCACCGTTCGTCGGAATTCTTGTGAATGACCCGGGCGAGCTCTGTTGCATTTAGGGTGTTGATGAGCTCGGCTGCGGTTGTGGTTTGTTTGCCCGGAGACATCCTCATATCCAGTGGAGCATCCTCCTTGAAGGAGAAGCCCCGCGACGAAAGGTCTATCTGGGGAGAGGATACGCCGAGATCGAAGAGGAAGGTATCGACCTCAGGAACCTCCGCCTCCAAGAGGAGTTCATCCAAATCGCCAAAATTGCCGCAAAGGATTTCTATCCTCGGCGCGTCGTCTGTACCTAAGGATTCCAGACGAGTCCTTGCGGCGGCTAGAGCCATGGCGTCCTGATCGATTCCAATCAGGATGCCATCGGACTTTAGCCTTTTGGCCATTTCAATCGAATGTCCCGCTCCTCCGAGCGTTGCGTCCACGAACGTGTGCTGCGTTTTAAGGTGAGATTGCTCGAGGCACTCGGTAAGCAGGACGGGAATATGTCTGTATTGATTTGTCATTCGGACTCCGCGTCAGGTTTATCCAAACAGTAGGTCATCAAGATCGATGCTGTTCTGGAAGTCCTCCCAACGCTGGGTATCCCATACCTCAAAATGGTCGGTGTTGCCAATCACGGTCACGTCTTTGTCGATGCCCACCGCCTCGCGCTGATCTTTCGAAAGGCTAATGCGACCGGCGCCATCGATAATGCCGGGCATGGTGCTTGCATTGAGCGCCGTGGCCAGCGCGACATGAGAACGATCGTTGGGGTTAAAGCCCCCACGCTTTTCGAACAAAACCTCCTTCCAATTCTTGAACGTCTTAAGCGTGTAGACCATGAGCTTGCCGTTTTTGGCATCGCTCACCACCGCCATCTCGGTACCTTCCGGCAGGGATTTACGAAATTGAGCAGGCAGAGAGAGACGTCCTTTGGCGTCAACCTTGTAGCGGTATTGGCCGAAGAGGTCATCCAACCTCTTGCTCCTTTCCAATCCCGATTTCGTCCGGCGAAGACATTTTATCCCACATCCTCCCACTTAACAAACAAAATCACCCACCGGTCATTAAATTTTCCCCACCCGGTTAAAAAAGTGCAAGTTAATCGAGCCGTGATTCCATATCGGGTACACGAAAAAATTCAGCCACAACATCTGGTGCCGTTCCGTCTTCTTAGTTTGTGGGGGAAATATGGTGCGCGCACAACGCGCACTGATGGGGGTTTGGTAGTGAGCCGAATAGGCGTTCTGCGCTACCTCTATGGGCGCAGATCTGCCCGGATCAATCCCTTGATCCGAAGGCCGATGACCGCACTACCCTTATAGATGTAGATGCGCTGAGGGAGATGCTGATGTGGCGGTGGTTTTTGCGACGCCGCCTTACGGGTGCGAATTTAGGGGTGCAGATGTGCCCGGGGGTGGGCGGCCAGATATTCCTCGCGGATATGGATGTCGCTCACGTGCGTGTAAATCTGAGTGGTAGATATGTCGGAATGCCCCAACATCTCCTGAATGGCACGCAAATCGGCCCCACCCTCGAGTGCGTGTGTAGCGAAGGAATGGCGCAGGGTATGGGGATGCAGATCCTTTACACCTATGGCAAGGCCCGCATCGCGCACCGTAGCATGCACGCTTTGGCGGGATATACGGCACCCATGGGCATTGAGAAACACCGCCAAGGGCATCCGACGTGCGCGCGAGGAAAGCTCCGGTCGCGCGTTTTGGATATAGGCTCTCAACGAGGCTTCAGCCATACCTCCTATGGGCACCGCCCGCTCGCGCGAACCCTTGCCCACCACGCGCAGCAATCCCTCTTCCAAAAATACGTCAGCAGAATCAAGACCCACAAGCTCACTCACGCGAAGGCCGCACCCGTAGAGCACCTCAAGGATTGCACGATCGCGTATGCCTAAGGGACCGTTTTTGAACGGCTGCGACAACAGGGCATCAGCCTGATCCACCGTGAGCACGTCAGGCAGACGCTCAGGAATTTTAGGAAGCGGAACCCCGTCAGCAGGATTGTGCGCCGTCAGTTCTTCCTGCGCAAGAAAGCGATGAAAGCCTTTGACGGCGGCCAGATGCCGCTCAACACTTGCAGGGGCGTATCCCCGATTCCACAGATCCGCCGCATAGGCTCCCACGGACCCAT
>CAZLKG010000009.1:19594-19827 GCA_964560045.1 uncultured Slackia sp. | reverse complement strand
CGCCCAGTTTACGAAATTCGTCAGCCCATTCGAGGATGGTGTCAAGATCGCCTGAGAGCTCAGGCATAACCAGATCGACCGCGCCTAACACCACAATGCCTGCGGTGCCATCAAGGGAAATCATGTCACCTTCGTGAATCACCACATCGGTACCCGCAACGGCAGCTTCCTTGTTCTCGGCATCAATTCGCAGTGCCTCGGCACCACAGACACACGGAGCACCCATCCCGCGT
>CAZLKG010000009.1:0-19584 GCA_964560045.1 uncultured Slackia sp. | reverse complement strand
TGGTCTTTCCGCCATGGGAGGTGAGGATGCCTTCTGCGGCGATCATGCCGGCCAAATCATCGGGTGTGGTCTCCCAGCGGACAAGCACGCATTTACGACCCTCTTCGGAGGCGGCCACGGCATCGGCAGCGGAGAACACGGCTTCGCCCACGGCAGCACCGGGGCTGGCATTGAGGCCGGTGGCGATCACGTCATAGGAGGCATTGGGATCGAACTGAGGATGCAGAAGCTGGTCAAGCTGGTCGGGATCGATGCGCATCACGGCCTCTTCCTTGGTAATGAGGCCCTCGTTTACCATAGAGATGGCGATATGCAAGGCGGCTGCAGCAGTACGCTTGCCCACACGGGTCTGCAGCATCCACAGTTTACCCTGCTCAATGGTGAACTCGATGTCGCACATGTCGCGGTAGTGGTTCTCCAAGGTGACAAAGACTTCTTCGAGTTCACGGCCTGCTTCCTGCAAGCCCTCCACATTCTTGAGATCGGCGATAGGGCTGGTGTTGCGAATGCCGGCAACCACGTCTTCTCCCTGAGCATTGACCAGGTAATCGCCATAGAATTCCTTCTCGCCATTGGCGGGGTTGCGCGTGAACGCCACACCTGTGGCCGATGTGTCACCCTTGTTGCCGAACACCATCGCCTGAACGTTGACCGCAGTGCCCAAATCGTCGGCTATTTTGTTCTGCTTGCGATAAAGCGTGGCGCGCGGATTGTTCCAGCTGCCAAACACAGCCTCAATGGCAAGCCTCAACTGGACATCGGGATCTTGAGGAAAGACAACCTTGCCGTCTGAGACCAGATTGGGATATTCCTCGGCAGAGACGTTTTCGGAGAAAATCTGCTTGAACTCAAGTACAAGCTCTTGAAGGTCTTCGGCGGAAAGATCGGTATCGGCTTTCACGCCGAGCGCGAGCTTTTTGGCAGTGATGGCGTTCTCAAAGAGGTCACCATCAATATCCATGACCACGCTGGAGAACATCTGGATGAAGCGACGATAGCTATCCCACGAAAAGCGCGGGTTTTCAGTGTGCTTGATAAGACCCTTGATAGAGTCGTCGTTGAGACCGAGATTGAGCACGGTATCCATCATGCCGGGCATGGACATGGGTGCGCCGGAACGCACGGACACGAGCAGTGGGTCTTCGGCATCGCCAATTTTCTTACCAATGCGACGCTCTAGGTCTAGACGGTAGTCCTGGATGGTATCTAGGGCACCCTCAGGCCATACATTGCCCGCATTGGCGTATTCCATGCAGGTCTGGCAGCTGATGGTGAACCCCGGAGGCACAGGCAAACCGATCACGGCCATCTCGGCAAGGTTCGCACCCTTGCCACCAAGGATGTATTTCATTTCCTTGTTGCCCTCGGTAACGTTGTTGCCCTCTGCGTCCCTACCGAACGCATACACTCGCTTGACGTCTGCAGCCACTGTCTTCTCCTTAATCGATAGTTCCAACATACTGCACAGTCAGATTTTGCAAACCGCTCTCATTATTATTCAAGTGCTAACTTCTGATGCGGATGCGCAAGTTCATAGTAACGCAAAATCTCCTGAGCGGCTTCTTCCACGGCTTTGTTGTCGGTGCGAATGACAATGCATCCGAGACGGCGCATGAGGCTGCGCGCCTCCTCAAGATCCCGATAGACCATTTCGGGATCCGCGTAGCTGGATGCAACCATAGATGCCTGACGGCCTGATCCTCTCAAGCGGCGTTTGCGGATGCTCCTGAGAACTTCAGGGGTGGTCATGAGTCCGAATATGCGTGAAGGATCGCAGGCGTAGATCTCAGGGGGAGGATTGGTGTCTAAGGTAAGAGGGACATTTGCGACCTTGTAGCCCTCCATGCCCATATAGATGGAAATGGGGGTCTTAGAAGAGCGCGACACGCCTAAAAGCACAATGTCAGCATCGGGTAGATCCTGTGGGTTGCGACCATCGTCGTGCTCTACCGTGAATTCCATCGCGGCTATGCGCCTGAAGTAGTGCTCATCGGTCGTACGCAAAAACCCGGGATCACTCATCGGAGATACACCCGTGACATCCTGGATGGCATGAATTGGCTCGCTCATGATATCTACGGAACGCATACCCTTCTCGCGGCAAAACTCGCGCACCCGAGCCCTAAGATCGGAATCGACCAGAGTAAAAAACACAAGAAGGTTACCGGACAGCCCCGCCTCAAGGTGTTCCTGTTGATGCCTGATGAGATAAGACACTATCTCATCGTAATCTTTGACCTTGGGCAGAATCTCTATATAGGGATCCACAATGCCGAACTGCCCGGCTGCAGCACGCGCCACGGCATGAGCCGTCGATCCTAGGGAGTCGCTGATAATGTGGATAGTGGGCAGGGTGGAATCGTTTTCCACGTGGGCGAAATCTCTTAGGTTTGTGGCAGACATGGTTTCCTGTCTCCGTAAATCCAAAAGGATGGTTTATCTCACCTATCCCTGCTGCTTGGCAAGCTGGGCGAAATCGGCGACGTTTGCAAATGCTCCCGCAAGACGATTGAGCAGGCGCAGACGGTTTTCTCGAAGCGCTTTATCGTCGTCCATCACTTTTACGCACTCAAAGAACAGATCAATTGGCTCACGGAGCGACGCTAGCTCACTGAGGACGCCTTTGAAGTCGCCGGTCTCCATTGCCTGTGCAAGGCGGCCTTCAGCCTGAAGCACGGAGCGGTAAAGCATGTACTCCGTCTCATTGGTAAGCGATTCGTTCACCTCAGATCCGAGGGAAGGATCTCTTAAGTTGTTAGCGCGCGCGAAGGCCGTGGCTAAGTCATCAAAGGTTTCGGGATTGTCTTTGCGGGCAACATCGAGCGCATGGGCAAATCCGAAGAAATCGGCAGGGGTCGTTATCGGGCCTGCCGAAACAGCCCCTACAACATCGGCTGATATGCCCTCATCGCGCGCCATCTGCTCCATGCGACCATGGATGAAGGAGCAAATGGCGTACATGGCCTCATCAGCATCGAAGGAAAGGCCTTGCTCGGCATAGGAGCGAAGCGAGGCTTCCACAATGCCCTCATAGCCACAATTAAGACGCCTCCGAAGAATGTTTACGATGCCGATGGCGCAACGCCGCAGCGCATAGGGATCCTTAGATCCTGTGGGCGGTTCGCCGATGGCGAACATACCCACTGTGGTGTCAAGTTTGTCGGCAACGGCAACGATGCACCCCTCGGTGCTTCGAGGAAGATCGTCTCCCGCATAGCGAGGACGATACTGATCGCGAATCGCGGAGGCAACTTCAGGACGCTCTCCCGCAGCAAGCGCATAGTAGCCACCCATAACACCCTGTTGACTTGTGAATTCGATGACGGCGGAGGATACGAGATCGGCCTTGGCGAGGTATGCGGCACGCTCGGCTGCGGACGCAACAGCCTCATCGACGGAGGCCGCTTGAGCGATGCGCGCAGCGAGGGTGGTGATACGCTGGGATTTCTGGAGCATACTGCCAAGCTGTACTTGGAAAACCACATCGGCAAGGCGAGAGCGAAATTCCTCCAAGGAAACCTTGAGATCTTCCTCGTAGAAGAATTTGGCATCGTAGAGGCGTGCACGCACGACACGCTCGTTGCCATCCACGATGATATCGGCGCACTCAGGACGACCGTTGCCCACGATCACGAATTCACGGGTAAGCCGACCTTCCCTATCGTATATGGGAAAGTAGCGTTGATTTGAGAGCATGGACTCGCAGATTATCTCGTGCGGAACGGAAAGAAATTCCTCATCGAAGGTTCCCACCAAAACGGAAGGCCATTCACACAGATTGATTACCTCATCAAGGACTGCTTTGGGAGTCTCGACGCGCGAGCCGGCGCGTTCCTCGGTAATCCGGCTGATCCCTGCCGCAATAACCTCACGGCGGCGCTCCTCGGAAAGCACGCCAATCTCCTGGAGTACCTGCTCGTATACATCGGGGCCGGACACCACATGCTCACCGGGACTAAGAACACGATGACCCTGCGTGGTGTTGCCGGATACCACATCGGCGTAGTGGACAGGCACTACCTCACTTCCGAACAAAACGCACAGCCATCGGATGGGACGCACGAAGGTCTGATGGGAAGTCCCCCAACGCTGGCTGCGGTAATTGGGCCATTCGAGTCCGGCGATAACCCGCTCGCACATCCGCGCAAGTAAGGGCATGGCCGACACGGAAGGGATATTGTTTTCGGCGAATACGTATTCCCTCCCATCAGTATCCTTGCGTCGCAGCAAATCGCTTACGGCGATACCACACTTTCGGGCAAAGCCCGCAGCGGCCTTAGTAGGTGTGCCATCCTCTCCAAAGGCGATCGCAGCAGCAGGACCGCGCCTGAACTCATGGATGGGATCGGTTGCCTCAGCCACATCAGCCACGATGACAGCAAGACGGCGCGGCGACGAGATGACGCGCAGCTCGCCGTGCGAAAGGCCCGCCGCATCAAGCTCGGCTGCCACTATGGTGGGAAACTGCTTTTTGGCACTGGTAAGGGGTGCAGAGGGCATTTCCTCGGTACCGATCTCAAACAGGAAATCGCGCGTCTGAGCCATCTACGCCACCACTCCTTCTGAGTCATCGTTGGATGTAAGCCCGGCAAGGTAGGTTTCACAGCAGGCCTTGGCGAGAGTCCGAACACGCAGGATGTAATTGGCACGCTCCACGGTTGAAAGAGCACCTCGGGCATCGAGCAGATTGAAGGCATGACTGCATTTCATCACGCAATCGTAGGCGGGAAGTGCGAGTTTAGCATCCAGGCAAAAATGGCATTCGCGCTCGTAATCATCGAACTTACCCCGCATCATGGAGATATCGGCCACCTCAAAGTTATAGGCGGAAAACTCGCGTTCGTTTGCGAGAAATACATCGCCGTAGGTCACGGTAGTACCGTCGGGCAGATAGCTCCATATAAGGTCATAGACCGAGGTCACGTTCTGAACGTACATGGCAAGGCGCTCGAGCCCGTAGGTGATTTCAACCGGAACGGGATCGACATCAATGCCGCCCACCTGCTGGAAGTAGGTAAACTGCGTGACCTCCATACCATCAATCCAGACCTCCCATCCAAGACCCCACGCTCCAAGGGTAGGACTTTCCCAGTCATCCTCAACAAAGCGCACGTCGTGATCGGCGGGATCGAGACCTATGGCTTTGAGTGAGCCGAGATACAGCTCTTGGGAATTCGCCGGGCTGGGTTTGATGAGCCCCTGGAACTGATAGTAGTGCTGCATGCGGTTAGGATTTTCCCCGTAGCGTCCGTCAGTCGGACGGCGGCAGGGCTGCGCATAGCAGGTGCGCCAGGGCGTAGGGCCGAGCGAGCGTAAAGTGGTAGCGGTATGAAAGGTGCCGGCTCCTACCTCGGAGTCGTACGGCTGCATAACAACACAGCCCTGCTCTGCCCAATAGCGCTGCAAACGAAGGATAATGTCTTGGAATGCAGGCTTATCGGGTCGCACAGATCGGCTCATAATCAAAGAACTCCTATATGGTTGAGAGGCCAGTAGATGATGATCGCCCGCCCCGATACGGACGATTCGGGAACGGGGCCAAAATAGCGAGAATCGGCGGAATTGGTGCGGTTGTCACCCATCACCCAAATATAGCCTTCGGGCACGGTGTAGGGGTAGGATATTTCAACGCCGGATGCAGTTTGAAGAGGTTCGGAGGGCTTGCCGTCGGTGTAGGGTTCATCGAGTTTTTCGCCATCAACGTAAACCGCCCCGTCGATAAGATCTACGGTCTGACCACCCGTGGCTATCACACGCTTGATGAGTGTGCGTCCTGCTATTTCCGGATCATCGAAGGTTACGATGTCGCCCTGCTCAACGTCGCGAAAATAATAGGAGACCTTCTCCGCCCAGATGTTGTCGCCCACCTCTATCGTGTCTTCCATAGATCCGGAGGGAATGGTATAGGGACACACAACAAAGGTCTGCATCGCGAATACCAAGGCGATGATGAGCGCAATGTAGAACACCCACGAAAGAAGGGTGCGCACGATACCCCGTGGACGCAAGGACGCACGTTGGCCATAGCCCATGAAACAAGTCCTCCCGTCAACTCTTTACCCGAGTGCACCTCGATCAAAAGGAAGGTCAAACCTCGGCGATTCTTTGACAATCCCCTCAACCGCTCAAACAAAGAAGGCGCCTCCTAGACGCCCTCGCTCATGTCCGCCTCCGATGATAGCAAAAAAGCCCGTTCGTCTTGCGTAACATTAGCCGTCTCCAGCAAATCCGGACGCAGCCGCGCGGTACGCTCCAAGGACTGCAAACGCCGCCACTTGGCGATGGCCGCATGGTTGCCCGAAAGGAGAACATCCGGCACCGCCATATCGCGAAAGAGGGCTGGGCGCGTGTACTGGGGATATTCCAGGAGACCGTCGTGGAAACTTTCATCTGCGGCGCTGTCCGGATCGCCGAGCACCCCCGGCAAAAGCCTCACGATCGCGTCAATTACCACCATCGCGGCAAGCTCGCCCGAGGTGAGTACGTAGTCGCCGAGCGAGATGCAGCGATCAGCCAGCGAATAGGCACGTTCATCTATGCCTTCGTAGTGGCCGCATATGAACAACAGTCGTTCCTTGCCGGCAAGCTCGGCAGCTAGACCTTGATCGAAGGGTCGGCCGACAGGGGTGAGAAATATCGTATAGGGGGGTTCTCCTTGAGTCCTTATATCATCATAGGCATCAAAGATGGGTTCGCATTTCATCAGCAGACCTTGCCCGCCGCCGTAGGGGGCATCATCGGTGGTACGGTGGCGGTCATAGGTCCAGTCACGCAGATCATGAGCGCAAAACTCAAGCGCACCGCATGCCTGGGCGCGCTTCATGATGGAAGCTCCCATCACCGAGTCAAACATATGGGGAAATGTCGAAAGCGTGTCGATGCGCATCACTGACACCCTTCATCCAATGGATAGTCTTCGGCAAAGCGCCGCTGCTCCTAGTATTCGAAGGATCCATTCAAATTCAGGAGACTTTGAGGCGCGCTTACCCAAACGAGCTTTGCCTCCTCGTCTATACCGAGAACATATTCGTCAACGAAGGGAATAAGTATCTCGGCACCGTCGTGATCTACCACAAGAAGGCACTGTGAGGGCACCTCGCGCACCTCAACGATCAAGCCCAAGGAGCCGAGGTTTGTGTCCTGCGCGACAAAGCCTTCCACTCCCTGTGGCTTTGGGTGCAGATGCCCATCAAAATCGTCAGGGAGAAAGTCACGTGAAACCAAACAATGGCTGCCAACGATGCACTCGGCCTCATCACGGCTTTGCACGACATCAAATGCAAGCAGATACTTCCCACTCCCGATGTGACAGACAGAGGTCACATATGCATGGCGCGGGCCATAGAGCGTGGGCGGAACAAAATGAACGAGCATTCCCTCTTTAAGCAAAAAAGGAAGACCGCGCACGGAGCATGCGACGAATCTTCCCTTCAAACCCTGTGTTGCAATAAGTTCAGCCGCATCAATCCACCGACGCGCCACGGAACTAGTCCTCCACGAGTTCGACAGCAACATCGCGCCGATAGGCGCAGCTGGCCGCGCGTGCGAGTACGCGGATGGACTTGATGATGCGACCCTGGCGACCGATGACCTTACCCGCATCGTCGGGAGCCACCCGAATCTCGATGAACTCCACATCATCTCCTGTCACGGTAGATGTAACCGAGACGGCATCCTTGTCATCCACCAGGGGAAGGACGATGCCTTGAACCAGTCCCACGAGATCAGTCGAAGCCTCGGCCATGACTACCGATCCCTCTTTGCTGTTTCGATGAGGCGTTTCACCGTGTCAGTGGGCTGGGCACCGTTGCCTATCCATTTCTCGAGCTTCTCCATATCAAAGGAGATCTCGGAAGGATCGGTGTTGGGATTGTAGCGGCCAATCTGTTCGATAAAACGACCGTCGCGAGGGCTGCGAGCATCGGCAACGACAATGCGATAGACGGGATGTTTCTTTGCACCGTGACGGGCAAGGCGTATCTTCACTGCCATACTATGGACTCCTTAACGTATCACTTCTCTTGGATGACATGCAGGGGAGCATGATATATCGCACATCCCCTGTTTTCAAGCGCTGTAGTGCCTTTTCAAATCGAAGCGGCACACGCGCAAAGCACGCAAAAGCGGGCAAAGCACCGTCAAGCTCTATTCGTGATGACGGCGGCGAGGGGTTCGGCTAGGACGACGACTGCGGTGCTCGCCGTCACTACTGCGAACCGGACGATCCTCACGCTCTCGACGCGGCGGACGGGTGCTTTTTGAGGGGGTCTCAGGTCTGTCCAGGCGATCGAGGGATATCTTGCCGGATCTTGGGTCGATTTCTATAACCTGAACCTTCACGACATCGCCCATGTTGAGGACGTCTTCCACCTGTTCCACACGACCGTTAGCCATACGCGATATATGGAGCAGGCCGTCTTTGGAGGGCGTGAGTTTGATGAAGGCACCAAAACTCTGAATGCCTACAACGGAACCTTCGTAAATCTCGCCCACCTCAGGTTCTTTGACGATTGCCTCTATTTGCGCACGCGCATCCCGACCGGCATCCTGGCTGACGGCGGCGATATGAACGGTGCCATCCTCCTGGATTTCAATGCTGGTGCCGGTGGCATCTTGGATGCCGCGGATGGTCTCACCGCCCTTGCCTATCACCTCGCGAATTTTGTCCACGGGAATACACATGGTGTCGATGCGGGGGGCGGTGTCGCGCAGGGTCGCACGCGGCGCAGAAATCTGATCGAGCATGGCGGAAAGGATGTAATGACGTCCTTCCTTGGCTTGCTCAAGAGCACGACCGAGGATATCGGTGGATAGACCCTTGGCCTTGTTGTCCATCTGGAGCGCCGTGATGCCGCGCTCGGTGCCGGTGACCTTGAAATCCATGTCGCCCAAGAAGTCCTCCAAGCCCTGGATGTCCGAGAGAATGACCACATCGTCACCCTCTTTGATAAGACCCATGGCAATGCCGGAGACCGGTGCCTTGATGGGCACACCCGCATCCATCAAAGCCAAGCACGATCCACAGGTGGATGCCATGGAGGATGAACCGTTTGATTCAAGAATCTCGGAGACTACGCGGATGGCATAGGGAAACTCTCCCTCGGAGGGCAGCACGGGCAGAATAGCGCGCTCGGCCAAGGCGCCGTGACCGATTTCGCGGCGCTTGGGAGCACCCATACGACCCGTCTCGCCGGTGCAATAGGGCGGAAAGTTGTACTGATGCATGTAGCGCTTGTGATCTTGGGAATCGATGGTGTCTAAGCGCTGGGCCTCGTTGAGCAGGCCCAGTGTGCAGATTGAGAGTGCCTGGGTCTGGCCACGCTGGAACAGACCCGATCCGTGGACACGCGGCAGATATCCGGGACGGATATAGAGCGGACGAATCTCGGTAGCCGAGCGACCATCCGCTCGCTCGCCGGTCTCGATGACCATCCTGCGCATCGCGCGCTTCTCAAGCGCCTTGCAGGCGGCGGCGATGTCGGCTCCCCAAGTCTCGCGCTCATCCTCGGAAAAATCCTTGACCTTGATTGCTTCCTTGAGCTCTTCGACCTTGGCTATACGAGAATGCTTGTCGGCATCTTTGAGGGCGGCACTCATTTCCTCGAAATGTGCGTCAACGCGCGCAGCGATGGACGGATCGGGCACGTGAATGGGGTATTCCTGCGCCTCAGGTGCCACCTTGGCCAAAAATTCCTCCTGCTTTTCGCAAAACGCAGCTATGGCCTTCTGGCCGAACTCCATCGCGGCCAGCATGTCGTCCTCGCACACCTCATCGGCACCGGCCTCGACCATGGAGATGCAGTCCTTGGTGCCGGCGATGGTAAGTTCCAGATCGGAGCTTTCCTGCTCGGCATAGGTGGGGTTCACGATGAATGCACCGCTCTCCTTGTTGCGGGCAATGCGCACACAGGAAACCGGGGCATCAAAGGGGGCACCACCACACAAAAGCGCAGCGGATGCACCACCCACGCAGATGCAGTCGGGTGGGTTCTCGCCATCGATGGCAAGCGTGGTTGCCACCACGTGAACCTCCTGCTTGAAACCGTCAGCAAAACCGGGGCGAATAGGACGGTCGATCATACGGGCGATGAGTGTGCCCTTGTCGGAGGGTTTAGTCTCGCGCTTGAGATAGCCTCCCGGAATGCGACCAACGGCATACATCTTCTCGATGAAATCCACCGTCAGCGGAAAGAAGTCATAATCCTTCTGCTCCTTAGACACCACGGCTGTCACCAAACAGGTGGTATCGCCCTGGGTGACAAGCACAGCTCCGGTGGCCTGCTTGGCAAGCTCCCCCGTTTCTAAGCGGTATTGCTTGCCGTACAGCTCAAAGCTCTCGACGATCTTTTCCATGCGTTTTTCCTTCTCTTCCTCTTCTTCTTCGGGGTCATGCCATTCATGAACCCTCGCGAGCAGTTTGACCCCTGATCAAACCGACCGCCTGCAACGATCGCGGGCAAACGCCGCATATCGCTGCCATCGCAAAAAGCCCGCTTTCGCGGGCCTGTGCTAAACCTAGATGTTGTCGCGGATACCGAGTCTTTTGATCAGTGCGCGGTATCCATCAATATCGCGCCTCTTGATGTATGTCAACAGGCGACGGCGTTTGCCGACCAGCATCAACAGACCGCGGCGGGTGTGATGATCCTTCTTATGAACCTTCAAATGTTCGGTTAGGTTCTTGATCCGGATGGTCAGCAAAGCGACCTGAACCTCAGCGGATCCGGAATCGTGCTCGCTCTTGCCAAACTCCTTGATGACTTCGGCAGTCTGCTCTTTCGTGATAGACCTCTTGGTTTCAGACATACGTTCCACCTCTCTTAGGACGTGCGCCCTCATGCGGCTGTTGCAAGCCGCGACATACAGATTCGCCTGAGACTGCGAAGCCATGCTGGTGGTGCGTGGAATCGAAATCGCAGGTAGAGCGCCACACGGCGCATCAAAAATCGCAACCGTCGCAGTATATGCGCCTATTCCCCCTGATGCAATGCCGTTTTCTCCCACACGGGCGCGCTCCACAGCTTGCACACCTACCCGCACCTGCACACTCGCTCAGGAGCGCGCCTCTAAAAGTTCCACGACGTCTTGAAGTTCACCAGGGAGGTCATCTTCAAACTCCATGCGCTCACCGGTGAGAGGATGGGTAAAGGCAAGTGTGTGGGAGTGAAGAAACTGGCGCTCAAGTCCAAGATTGTCCTTTTTCTGCCAGCCGTAGACCTGATCGCCCACGCAGGGATGTTTAATGTATTCCATATGCACCCGTATCTGATGGGTGCGTCCGGTAAAGAGTTTGCAGTCGATGAGGGAAAACCCGTCATCGTTTTTGCCTGGTTCAAAACGGCGCAAGACCTTAAAGGTGGTGATGGAAGGGCGCGCATTGTCGCGGTCGGAGACTTTCATACGCATGCGCTCGCGTTCCTTACGGGCGATGGGCGCATCCACAAGTCCCGTCTCAAGCGGTATCCAACCGTGCACGAGTGCAAGATAGTGGCGATCGACCTGTCGCAGGCGGATGTCTTCCATGAGCGTGCGACCTACCTCATTCGTCTTTGCGCACAGCATAAGGCCACTCGTATCGCGGTCAAGACGGTGCACAATACCAAGGCGATCTCGCTCTCCCTGCACGTCGCAGAGATGATCCTTGCCGCAGTGGGCAATCAGGGCGTTTACCAAGGTATCTTGGAAGTGACCTTCGGAGGGGTGACACACAAGCCCGGCCTGCTTGGAGATAACCAGCAGAGAGTCATCCTCATAACGAATGTCAAGAGGGATGTCTGTCGCTTCGAGATCGGGTGCGTGGGGGTCAACGTAGGTTTCGTACTGAAGCGCATCACCCGGACGCACACAGGAACTCTTGCGTGCGGGCCGCCCATTGAGCAGTACCCCTCCCCTCGCGATGCATGTGGCAGCAGCAGAACGCGTGGGATAGAGGCCCTCAGCAGCCATAAACGCATCAAGGCGCATGCCGTCAGCGTTCTCGGGAACAAAGATGAGTGCTCGGTCACTCACGGCTTCCCTCTCCTTTATCCTTATCCCGCTCAGCCTGCTCCTTGCCCCGAGCCTCGTCGGGCGCACAAAAGCCGTGGTGCTCATCCGAAAAAGCCTGAACGTCGTGCTCGCTGTGACCATCCTGAAAAGTCTGAACCCCACGCTCGCTGTTGCCATCCACAAAAGCCTGAACGTCGTGCTTGGAATCGGCTTGCGTTGTTGATTTTGGGCAGGCTGCGGCAGACGCAGAGCGCTCAAAATGCAGATAACCTGCAATGACAAGAACAAAGCCGCAGGTGATGCCGATGTCGGCAACGTTAAACACGGGAAAATCAATAAAGGTAAGTTCAATGAAGTCCACGACATAACCCTGCAGAAAACGGTCTATCGCATTGCCTGCACCGCCCGCGAACACAAGAGAGAGTCCCAGGGTTTCTATGGACGACGGAGCGCGACCAACCCAGTAGGGCCACATCAGCCAGGCAACGAGTATACAGGCGCACACCACGCAGGAAAAGATGCCGAGCAGAAAGGTCAGATCGCCCAAGATTCCCCATGCCATACCGGTGTTGTGAACCAGACGGAAGCGAAATAAGGGACAAACCTCCGAGACTCCCTGTCCCAATTCATAGGTACCGTCAAAATGAATCTTGGTAATGCGATCGAGGATTATCCAAACGATCGTCACGACAACAAAAACCGGGACATCAACCCTGTGCCCGCCGCTTTGGGATATTCGTGTATCGGTGTGTCCTGTGTCGTTGGGTGCCATGCGGGCCTATCTATGACCCGAGGGCATCCAAGACGTCACCGCAACGTGTGCACACATCAGGGTGGCCGACGTTGCCGCCCAACTCCCGGTGATTCCAGCAACGCGGACACCTGGGTGCTGCGGTTCTGGCAACATCCACCTTGGTTTCCTCTCCCTCGCAGCTTGTAACTATCACTTTTGCGACGATAAAGAGTTCCTCCAAGTCTGAGGGATTGAAGAAGTTTAAAGTAGTTGCCACTGAGACGGAAGCTGCAATGGAGAGCTCCGCTTCCTGGCTCTTGTTGATCACCTTGGCATTGCGCGCATCCTCAAGCGCCTTGGTCACCGCATCGCGTACGTCAAGCAGCACGGAAAAGCGCGACATGAGCACGTCAGCTTCTTCGCCCTCAGGCAGCGCGGGCACGAGATTATCGTCGGAGGGCCAACCGGCAAGCTGTACGCTTACGGGACGGCCTTCGCGAGAACGCTCAGCGACGGGATAATGATCCCATACCTCATCACAGGTGAAGCTCAGGATGGGACTCATCATGCGAACCATCGCCTCAAGAACGTTCATGAGCGTGGTCTGGGCGGCACGACGCGCACTGGAATCGAAGGCTTCCGAATACAGGCGGTCTTTGATGACGTCCATGTAGACGGCAGAAAGGTCGGTGACAACGTAGTCATAGAGCGCACGGAAGACCTGATGATATTTGTAAGTTTCGTAGGCATGCTCCACTTCACGTCGCACTTCGCGCAAACGAAGTGCGGCCCACATATCAACGGGGCGCAGCTCTTCCAAGGTCACGCGGTCGCGCTGGGCATCGAAATCGGAAAGATTGGCCAGCAGGAAACGAAACGTGTTGCGGAAGCGACGATACGCATCGGAGGTGCGCTGCAGGATGGTGTCTCCTATGGACACGTCAACGGAGTAGTCGGTGGAAGCCACCCACAGGCGCAACACGTCGGCACCGTATTTGTCCGTAACCTCCTTGGGATCGATGCCGTTTCCTTTGGATTTGGACATCTTCTCGCCATTTTCGTCCACGGTAAAACCGCAGCACATCACGCTCTTGTAAGGCGCCTTGCCAAACGCACCCGTCCCTAAAAGCAAAGAGCTTTGGAACCAGCCTCGATGCTGATCGGATCCTTCAAGATACATATCGGCGGGCCACTGGAGACGGTCGGCTTCGGCACGGTGCTGAAGCACACCCACATGACTCACACCGCTTTCCCACCACACGTCAAGAATATCCTTTTCAGGGGTAAGCTCCCCACAACCGCAGGCAGTGCAGTGCGCATCGTGAGGCAGGTATTCTTTGGGATCTTTGGTGAACCAGGCGTCGGCTCCCTCCTTGTTGAAAAGGTCGATGACCGCATCAAGGGTCGCCTCATCTGCCACGATCTCACCACAGTCAACACACCTGAACACGGGGATGGGAACACCCCAGGAACGCTGGCGGGAAATGCACCAATCGGGACGATCCGCCACCATGGAACCAATGCGGTTCGCACCCCACTCGGGAATGAATTGAACGTGGTTATAAATCTGATCGAGCGCCGTCTCGCGCAAACCGGTGTTTTCCATGGATACAAACCACTGATCGGTGGCACGGAAGATAACGGGCTCGTGGCAGCGCCAACAGTGCGGATAGCTGTGCACGATCTCTTTTTCAACGAGCAGCATGCCACGCTCTCGAAGCCACTCGATGATGTGGGGATTTGCCTCATCGGTGGCCATTCCGGCAAAATGCGGCACGCTCATCATGAAACGTCCGTCGTCGTCAACGGGCATGAGCATATCGATGCCGAACTCTTGACCTACCAGGTAGTCCTCGACGCCGTGGCCGGGGGCCGTGTGAACAACACCCGTACCTGCATCGAGCGTGACGTGATCGCCCCAGACAACGCGACCCACACGATCGGTGAGAATAGGACACTCGTAGGTTATTCCGTCGAAGGCATCGCCCTTCATGAGCACGGGCTCTCCTTCTTCTCCGACGATGCGATAGCTCTCCCAACCTGCTTCTTCAGCCACGTTTTCTACCATCTTATGGGCGAAAAGCATGTAGACACCATCAACTTCAACGAAGCAGTAGTCAATCTGAGGACCAAAGGACACGGCAGTGTTCGCAGGAAGAGTCCAAGGCGTGGTGGTCCAGATGAGAATGAAGGCATTTTGGGGATCAACGCCGACATCGGCAAAGACCTGGGGAATTCGGTTGAGTTTGAATTTCACATAAATTGAGGGCGAGCTTTCTTCCGAGTACTCGCGCTCGGCCTGCGCGGTGTGACAGTGCTTGCACCAGTGAATGGGCTTGCGACCGCGATACACGGCACCGTCTAAGTAGAGCTTCTTGAACACCTCAACATTGGCCGATTCAAAGGTGGGATGGAAGGTGAGATAGGGCCGATCCCAGTCTGCGTTCACACCTAGGCGCTTGAATCCTTCGCGCTGCACGTCGATGTATTTCTCAGCCCATTCGCGGCACATTCTGCGCACGGTGGATTGGGGCAGATCGCGCATCTTTTCGACACCGATCTTTTTTTCCACCTCATGTTCGATAGGTTGCCCATGACAGTCCCACCCCGGAATGTAAGGGGTGAAATAGCCGCGCTGAGCATGTGACTTCACCACAAAATCCTTGAGAATCTTGTTGAAGGCATGTCCTATGTGAATGGGGCCGTTCGCATACGGAGGACCGTCATGAAGGATGAAGGGCTCTCCTTCCTTATTCTTCTCAAGAATCTTGCCATAGATACCCTCCTCTTCCCACCGAGCGAGCCTCTTGGGCTCGTTTTTGGGAAGGTTTGCTCTCATAGGGAAATCCGTCTTGGGCAGATTCATCGTATGCTTGTAATCGTTTCCCATCGTGTACTCCGATCTCCGCTTCCCGATCAGGTAGCGTCTCTGCGTCCGGCAAAACCACAAGTTTCGCCATTATAGATAAACGCCACTCCCTCTCGGATAAAAATGAACGAAGTCTGCGACGTATGCAGCGTTTACCCATGATTCGAAGCATATGTGAACATTAAAAAGCTATACTTTCGTCGGGCGCACATCGCGCCGAACTTTGTTCATGGGATTGTTGACGCACTTTCACTTTGTTAGGAGGCCCCCATGTCATACCAGATCGTCACCGATTCCGCCTGCAATCTCACCGAGGATATGATTGACGAATTCGGCCTTGAGATTCTTCCTCTCACATTTATCGTGGACGGAGTTTGGAGGCAAAGTTATCTCAAAGGAGGGAAAACCGACCTTAAGCAGTTCTATACAATGATGCGGGAGGGTAGCCTCATAACCACATCCCTGCCCAACATACAGAACTCTGAGACGACTATGCGCAAAATCGCGGATCGCGGAGACGACATTCTCTACCTTGGCTTTTCAAGTGCCCTTTCCGGCACCTACGAAGCCACCGAACTGCTGCTCAAGAAGATCTCGGAGGACTATCCCGAACGCACCTTCATCTCAGTGGATACCTTTGCTGCCTCAGGCGGCCAGGGCCTGCTCGTGTACCTCGCATGCAAAAAAGCTCGGGAGGGTGCCCCTATCGAAGAGGTGGCCCAATACGTGAAAGACACGCGCAATCATCTGGCGCATTGGTTCACGGTGGACGATTTGATGTTTCTGTTCCGTGGCGGACGGCTGAACCGCACCAGTGCATGGGCGGGCACACTCCTTAATATCAAGCCTGTGCTCCACGTTGACAATGCCGGCGCACTCATCCCCATGGAAAAGGTTCGAGGACGCAAGAAATCCATCAAGGCTCTTGTCGATCGCATGGAAAAAACGGCGATAAACCCTGAAAGTCAAACCGTTTTCATCACGCATGGCGACTGCGCAGAAGATGTAGAGGAACTTGAGGAAGAAATCACCAAACGCTTCGGCACCACCGATTTCGTGGTGAACTACATCGATCCCGTGATCGGTGCTCACTCAGGACCCGGCACATTAGCGCTCTTCTTCCTGGCAACAGAGAAATAGCATAGCGGATGGTGCGGCATCGACATCAGGCGATGCCGCTTGATCCGAAGCCACCCTGGCCGCGTTCGGTCTCATCAAGAGAGTCCACCACGTGCCACTCCACGTTTTCAACCTTTTGAATGACAAGCTGGGCGATGCGCTCACCGGGCTTCACTTCAAACGTGTTATTTGGATCGAGGTTGATGAGCGCGACCTTCAGCTCGCCGCGGTAGTGGCTGTCGATAAGACCGGGAGTGTTGAGCACCGTGACGCCCTGCTTGATAGCAAGACCGCTGCGAGGCTGTACAAACCCGGCATATCCCTCAGGAATGGCAACTGCCAAGCCGGTCGGAATCAAGGCGCGCTCAAACGGCGCGAGTGTGGCGTGCGCCACGGCACGCAGATCCATGCCGGCATCTCCCACATAGGCACGAACGGGAATCGTTGCGCCCTTAGTGAGACGGGTGATCTCGATAGCTAGACTGTCAGGCATGATCACGCTCTCCTACAAACCTTTCTCCTACAAACGGCTCTCACTCCAAACCCTTGAGAGCATCCTGAAATTCCTCCAGCGTTTGGAAATCCTTATACACGCTTGCAAAGCGGATGTAGGCAACATCATCGAGGGCTTTGAGATGCTCCAAGACGACTTCGCCCAAATCCTTGGAACTGATCTCGAACTTTCCCGAATTGCGCAGATCCGCTTCGATGGAATCTATGATCGCGTTCTTTTTTTCGTTGGGAATGTTGGGTCGCTTGGCGCAAGCGATGGAGATGCCACGATAGAGCTTTTCGCGATCAAAAACCTGACTGGAGCCGTCAGCCTTGATCACAATGATGGGATTGTCGCCTAAACGCTCGTAAGTGGTGAACCGATTGGAGCATTTGAGGCATTCGCGCCGACGGCGAATGGAATTGAATTCGTCGGAAGGGCGGGAATCAACAACTTTGGACTCAGAATGGCCGCATGCAGGACAGCGCATCAAATCCTCCTTCGCTCTGTTCGAGCACAGGAACCGATATGCGTCCATCATACACGCTTGAGCGCACTATTCACGGGGAATGAGCCAATTACAAGCACCCTTACGAACCCTCACGGGCACTCAAGACACACGAGACCACTAGCACTCGGGAGGTACTGTGCAACTCCCCGGCGCTCGAGAGCTGCTACGCGAAAGCTGATACGCAGCAACAAAGGCGCACATGGGATGTACTCCTACACGCTCCTACAAAAACACCAGCAAGGCGATGGCAAGGGCGAAAAGGGTCGCCGCCACAATTCCGCCAAGAGAGATAGAAGAGGGCGCCCCGGCGATGCTGCCCCGCTTCACACCCGGAATGATGTCGGACAAGCCACTTGCACGAAACGCTACGCGCAGATCCTCAGAAAAAAAGGATTCTTCCTCGGGAGGCATTGCAAAGGAAGCATGAGGGGAGCGATTCTGGATGGCTTGATCGGAGGGCGGATTCTCCGATGTAGTGAAATATTCAGGATCAAAGTCGGGTTTGAGGGCGGAGGTGCCATCAATCTGAGAAGACAATTTGCGAGGATCCACTTCACCCTCCAACCTCTTGCAGCGAACCTTTGTTCGGTTTATAATAACGCGCACAAAAGTTCGTGTCAACTGATTTGAAACATTTGTTCGTTCTTTTTCTTCGACTCCAAACGACGGAGAGTGGAATGGGCATCCGTGCGGCTTTGCTCGCACCAAACAGATCCGAGGCGCAAGAGCCAGCTGCACGGCACGCAACATGAGGCTCTCGCACAACGCAAACCGCATGAGAGACGGGATAGCATGAACAAGTCCAGCATCAAAAACCCCAAGAGAATCACGGCGAAGCAGAAAGCGGTTCTCGATTTCATCGAAATGACCATCAGGAAAACGGGAATAGCTCCCACCGTGCGCGATATCTGTGACGGTCTGGGTCTTTCTTCCCCCTCAACCGTTCATGTTCACCTGAAGACCCTTGAAGACAAAGGACTTATCCGCCGCGATCCGCTCAAGTCGCGATGCATCACCGTCGTAGGCCATAGCCACACACAAGCTACGAATACCTCCGCCTTTGAACCCTCCATTGGCGCCGGGGCGTTTTCCAATGTGGTGGATCTGCCCGTCGTAGGCAATGTAGCGGCGGGTATTCCCATCCTCGCCGAACAAAACATCACCGAAACCATTCCCTTGCCTGTCGAAATAGTGGGTGATTCCAGCTCCTTTCTTCTCAAGGTACGCGGCGATTCCATGATAGAGATAGGTATTTACGACGGCGATTTCGTTGCCGTGAAGCAACAGTCCACCGCCAACAACGGTGATGTTGTGGTAGCCATGGTTGAAGATGGTGCCACCGTGAAGCGATTCTTTAAGGAAAAGAACTGCATTCGCCTACAACCGGAAAATTCAGCGATGGAACCGATCATAGTGAACGAAAACGTCTCAATTTTAGGCAAGGTCACCGCCGTTTTCCGCCGTCTGTAGGATTTCATAGGTTTCGGCAAATTAATCAGTGTTTTCCTAGACACCTCGGCCGGGTGCTTGGCCGGAACCGAACTGTCCCAAAATCCGATGCCGCACACGTTCAGTGCCAGATGATGTGAACTTCTTCATGCTCTAAGCCCTGGGCGATAAGGGCCTCAATATCGTCGCGCAAGGCTACTGAAGATGACCAGGCCATACCACAGCCTGCCGAAAGTTGGCGGGGAATGGCGATAAGTCTGCCGGAAATACCGCGCGCCTTGCAGACCTTCTCAAAGGCAACGGCATCGGCGATGTTAAAAAAGGTCACCACAATTACTTCCTGCGCTGGCTTCGAAAACAGCATATCCCTCTCCTTTGCGTGACGGCTGGTCGAGCGACCGACAACCTGCCGCGGTTGCATG
>CAZLKG010000008.1:0-21133 GCA_964560045.1 uncultured Slackia sp. | reverse complement strand
TTAACAAACACGTACCTGCTCATAGTAGTCGGAGAAGAAAAGATAGCCCTTGCGTTTGGATACTTTCCCAATCAAGACAACTTTTCTGGAATCGCGTTGACTCTAGTTTCGGCAATTTCAGCAACTTTTGGATTGACTTCTACCCCGATATAGTTTCGGCCCAGCTCCTTCGCTGCTACACAAGTTGTTCCAGAACCCGCAAAGGGATCAACAACTAGCTGATTTTCGATAGTCACGAGACCGACGAGACATTTCATCAGGCTGAGAGGTTTTTGGGTTGGATGGAGGCCCGAATCGCCTCTGTTGGTTTCAACCTGAATTATATTTGAACAAGACTGGCGAGATCCGATGTTTGAGTAGGTTTGCAAAGCCCTCTCATTCCATGCGCCAACAGAATAGTCGAGCACGTTGCTCGCAATAGTGCCACCAGTTCTATATGGTTTTTGAAACCATAGGATGGGTTCGAATAATGGCCTCGGATTGGCCAACCTCCAGCCTTCCCATTTGGCTGCATCTTCTGTGTCACCGCGACGATCATGCACAGCTGATAGATGCTGCGCTCGAAAAGGAGCCTTGGTCTTTTCCCACGTAAGCATCTCTTTGAAAGTGAATCCTGAATCCTCTAGGGCCGCTACGCATCGGTGAGCGAATCGCCTACCGGCAAATATCAAACAAGAAGCGCCTAGCTTAAGCACTCTCAACCAGTCCGATGCCCATGATGCACACCACTGTTGGTATTCGTGCGGAATCTTCTTATCCTCTTCTGACCAACCATTTAATGGTTTGCCGCGTCGTTTGAATAGCGATCCTGCGCTCACTTGACCCGCACTCGAACCACCATAGGCAGAATTGGTGTTTTTGTGCAGCACATCCCAATCTTCATATCCAATTCCATATGGAATATCGGAAATAATTGCGTCAACCGATGCATCATCTACCGTTGTTATCCACTTGCGACTGTCGGCACAAATGATCTCATTCATATCTAAGACCCTCGATATATGCGGTGATTTGCCCAATCTTCGCATCAATTTTTCGAACCTTTATCAGTTCAGAAATAGCTTCTTCGCGAGACAGACTAAGAAGGCGGCTTTTCTGTTTGTTCCAATAGGTGAGTTCGTATCGCCCCCGCTCTTCAATCTCGTTGACTCTGTCTGTGAAAACTGCTCTCATGTTGGCCTCTAAGAGATGAAGACGACCGGAAAGAAAGCGGTCAAAATCAGAGATGAAGCATTTCTTCATCTCGCTTACGACAGTACTCTGCGCCTGTTTTTCGGGCCACGACCACAGGACTGAAAGATCTTTGTGTTCGGACTCTTTCACCTTCGATTGGATAAGGAAGGCAAGGTGCTCCCAGCTGAACAGGCATACATTATGCTCAAGAGACTGAGAATAAATCTGACTTTGACGTAAGGGGTATTGGAAATACGGGCTGCAAAGCACCGCATAATCAGCATCTTTACGCCAACCTGAAAGGGCGGCAACCTTGAAATCCTTCTGGTTCTTGGCCGTCCGGCTAAGACGAAAAGCCTTGGCATCTGCAACTAATGAATATTTATGGTATTTTGATTCGACCTGCACATCAGCAGAATCACCTCTCTCTTTCAGAACGGTCGCTTTCAGACCGAGTTCGCGGAAACCTCGCGCTAAAACAGCCTCGGACACCTTTAAAAATAACTTTTCTTCGGACGAATCGTGCTGAAAGGATTCGGGAATTATGCCAATTTGCTTGATAAGCCCCACAACGTCGGGATAATTGTCGACCCATTCAATCATGGACAGAGCGGCAGCATCAAATGATCCTAGATTGGATAACGATGTCGAAACAGCAGTAGCTAGTTCTTCACAAAGCAACATCGCTCCTCACTCCTACAACCAACAAGGTCGCTCGTATAAACAAGTCGGCACAATGAATGTGACAGGAGCAAAGGAGGGAGAAGTGTCAGTAGTCGCAAATACTTTCGAAAAAAATGACACGATTCTCCAGCCTGACTGCTCGGGCGCTTACTATTATACGCCATGCCCCCCAACCCAACCGATATACCCAAGCGTGGATTGAACAGCAGTAGGTATTATCCTGTTCAATCGAAAATACGAAAGTAAATATAGGGGTACATGCCTGAAGGTCGTCTATGCAAAAGAGTGGGAGATTTGCCCTGATCCCAAGGTCTTTCCACGCCCTAAACTTGCGAAAAAATGCCCGCCGCTGGAGGGATTGCGGCGGGCGGTAGCAGAGGAAAGGGCTGTCCAAAAATCAGTGACTAGAGCATGGTTGAAGCGCACTTAAGGTAGACCCAAGCATGCTCAAGAGCAGACCCAAAGCATGCTTAGAGCATATTGGCCGTAATGTATTTGGCGGCAGTGCGACCACAGTAAAGCGCGTTTGCCTGGCAGGTGCCGTTGCCATACACCTCGCCATCCCAGCCGCTCGTGCACACACCGGCGGCGAAAAGCCCGTTGATAGGTGTGTAGCGATCGTCTACAACCTGAGCGCTGGTGTTAATGCGAATACCGCCACAGGTATTGAGCATGCCAGAAGAGATGCGGAAGGCATAAAACGGCGCGGTTTGGATGGGCCAGATGTAGTCGGACTCTTTACCCCATTCAGAATCGGTGCCGGTGTTGTAGGCATCGATCTCAGACTGCAGAGTATCATCAGGAACCCCAATTGCCTCGGCAAGATCGGCAATGGTGTCAGCCGTAAAGCACTCCTCGTTAGTTGCAAGATAGCCGTCGATCTCATCTTGCAGACCGTCAATGGCGTTGCCTACCAACGCATCGGCAAAACCCGAATACGTGCGTGTACAAGCGCCGTTTGCGTAGTTTTCCACCGCATCGGCATCAAGGATGGACCACACGCTACCCTGCGTCTCAACCACCTTGCCGGACACAGCGGTACTCGAAATGTTTTCGTTCATGAAGCGCAGGCCGTCTTGATTGACCCAAAAGTTGGTGGGCTGCATGCCCACGCAAGCTCCCAAGGCGCTATCGTAGGAAAAGTCCTTCACGTTATTGAATAGAGATGCCACGCACAGATGGTTCGCGCGACCATGCGCGGTCTGCTCGGCCATGAGATGGCCGTCGCCGTCTTGACCCTGACCCCAGCCGATGGTCTTGTCGAGATCTTGTCCGGTGTAGTAGGCCAGAAGCGTCTTATTGGTGGACATGCCGCCCGTAGCAAGAACAACAGCAGTTGCATTGAAGTCGATGTAGGAGCCGTCCTCGGTTCGAGCGCGCACGCCGGTCACGTTGTACTCATCAGAGAGCAAAAGCTGCGTGGCCGGAGTGCTTAGCATAATTTCAAGCCCATCAAGTTCTTGAGCCTGGGCATACAGGGTATCAATGGCAGATTGCCCATTGCCGCCCTCATAAAAGATAGGAGCCTCGCCGTTTTTGTACCATTCAACACCGTGAGTATCGAAGAGCCAACCGAAGTTTTCCTCGGCATCGCGGAACATGCTGTAGAGCAGCATGGGATCGCTGACGCCGTTGGTATCGGCCTGAGCCTCGGCGGCAGCAGCACGCGCCTCTTCCTCGGTATAGGCAATAGCACGAGCGCCTGCGGGGCATTCTGCCATGGTGGTAGAACCGCCCACGGTGCCGTTCTTTTCCAGCATCACGACGCTTTGTGCACCTTCTTCGATTGCCGTTATCGCAGCAGCGAAACCACCCATGCCGGATCCCACCACCACAATATCAACATCGCGCGTCTCGGCAGCCTCTACGGAATCGGATGTCACCTCAAACGATGACGTCCCGATATCTTGTGAAGAGCTGCCGGTTGCGCCGGTAGAAGAAGCATCTGTGGAAGTGGCATCGGAAGAGGCCGAACATCCCGCCAGCCCCGCAGCCGCCCCTGCGGCGGCAACGGCTCCCACTCCAAAAAAACTTCTCCTGGTAATCCCGGTTTTCTGCATTGCTGTTCTCCCTTCCTTTGGGCGCCGCATCCTCTGAAATGCGCCAGAAGCCTCCCGCTGCATCCGCCTGAAAATGCCAAGCATTTGTCGGGCTGCACTGGCCGTGCGACTTGTTGTCTTGGCGTTATTCGCCTATAGTCACAGTTTGAACACAGGGAGCGCGCTCTGCATCGAATCAAAGTGTGTATCTTTGGCGATTGTGGCATCCACTCATCGTCAAAAACTGTCGATTCGCCGTTTAGTGGGCATTATGTAACCAAGCCCAGAGAAACGGAGGAAGCAAAGACTATGGGGAACCCCGCGAACAAACTGCTTCGCCTCGGATTTGGGCTTTACTGGGCGTGGGTCTATCTCTCCTTCAACTCGCAACAGATAGTTCTTCTGCCGAACCATCTTCCCTCCATCACCGTGCTTCACATCGCCTCCGGATTCGCAGGTTGCGCCTCGTTCGCAATCGCCATCGCCTTCCAACCCCATATCAAGCGGATCTTGCAGACTCCTGCTTTTCTTTGGGGCATGGCTGCGGCTACAGCGTTTGGAACCCTGTTCTACTCCACATCCCTTGTGGAGAATGCCGTGGTCGCCATCACGATAGGCGCGCTACTTCCCGGCCTCGCCACTCCCTGGATAGCACTCGCGTGGGGAGTTGCATACTGCTCGCTCGATGCTAAAACGTCCACCCGGCTCTCGGCAGGCTCGTTCATGATTGCCGGAGCCTTGTTCATTCCCCTTGCCAATCTACCCGACCCCATCTCAGGTATCGTCGTTGCCTTTCTGCCGTTTATCTCTGTGGCCTGTCTATCGTTTTGCGCGAAAGACCCCGACATCGAACGCCCTGGCACAAGAAGGGCAGCGGCGCTCTCTTCACCTTGCAGCGAGCTCAAAGCCATGGCAAGCGGGGCGTTTTCGCCCCAAGTAGTACTCGGAATCCTGTTGGTCATGCTCGTTAGCGGCGGTCTGCGCACCTATTCCGCCAGCTACTCTCCTGCGGTCTATTCCGAGTCCTCGCTCATGGCTCTGGCCATTCTCTTGGTGGGTGTAGTGTTTCTTGCCTACAGCGCGTTCATATCCCGCACGGGCCTTGGCTTGGGAGCGCTATATCGCATCTGCCTGCCGCTTTTCGCCATTGCCGTGGTCGCGCTCACAGCGTTTAGCACTCCTAATTCAGCCGCCACATACTTCATCGCCTCAGTGGGATCCACAATCATGGATATGCTCACATGGGTACTGCTGATAGAGATTGTAAGAACGTCGCGCTTCTCGCCCTTGCTTGTGTTTGCGGTGGGCAGACTTGCCATCCATCTGGGCATGGCTTTAGGGGAAACGCTTGCCCTGTTGGCTACCGATGCCATGTCTGAATTCAGCGTGGCCTCGGTAGCCATCCTCGTTATCGTTTCAGGGTTCATGTTCTCAGACCGCGATAAGACCTTCGCATTCGATCCGGTGGTGGAAAGTGAGCTAGCGCTTGAAGGAGAGCGTGAGGGATCCCTCGAAAGCCTTGAGAGCCGCGTGAGAAAGATAGCCGACCAACACGGGCTCACGCCACGCGAAACCGAGGTGTTCACGCTGTGGGCCACGGGACACGGGGCAAAATCCATAGAGAAGAAGCTCACGCTGTCCACCTCGACAGTGCGCACACACGTGAGACATATCTACGAAAAGTGCGGAACCCATAGCCGCGCGGAGCTTATCAGCATGGTTGAGGAGGCCATCGGCAAAGACGGGGTGTGAGCAGTCAGACAGCACATAGCAAAACCGAAGAGTCCCATCACTACCGATGAGTGAGCAGGGGTTCTTGGGCACTGGATACCCTGTTGGCAGAAAGAGCGCCCATAATGGCGGGCATGCCGGAAAATACCTGCTGATCTTGGCCGTCCGAAACGATGAGTGTAGGGGCAGTCATGATGCCCAGTTTGCCCATCATCTCTTCATTCTCAGATGCCGAAAGCTCTACGTATTGCACGCCTGCCTGGGAAAGCATGGGCTTCACGCGCCTGCAATTGGGGCAGGTCTCGGTAGTAACCAGATAGGCACCCTCAGACAGTACTCCCCTGTCAAACCTTTCAACATTAACGCCGTCAAAGGTGTCGCAACGACACCCCGCTGCCTTGCGTGCGGCCGCATCCATATGCGAATGTGCTACATCGTAGACGGTACGATCCCGATACTCCTGCGCCTTGCCGTCATTCCAGTTCTTCACCGGGCGGTAGTAGCCCGTAATACGACTGTACACCTCAGCCTCGTGCCCGCAGTGCGGACACGTCCACTGCTCACCGGAAAGATACCCGTGGTCTTTGCATACCGAGTAGGTGGGTGAGAGCGTGTAATACGGCAGACGATAGTTTTCGGCAATCGCGCGCACCAGCTTGGCCGCCGCCTTCCAATCGGGCAGCTTCTCACCAAGGAAGGCATGAAACACAGTGCCGGAGGTATAGAGCGTCTGAAGCTCGTCTTGCACATCAAGCGCGCTGAAGATGTCCTCGGTATAGCCCACCGGAAGATGCGAGCTGTTGGTGTAATACGGTACGCCGTCCTCGTTGGCCACGATGATGTCGGGGTATTGTTCCTTGTCATGCTTGGCCAGACGGTACGAGGTGCTTTCGGCAGGCGTGGCCTCAAGATTGTACAGATCTCCGTATTGCTCCTGATAAAGCACTAGGCGCTCACGCATGTGGTCAAGCACGTCGCGGGCAAAGCGCTGAGCATGCGCGTCGACCAGTCCCACTTCCAGCCATTTGGCGTTGAGAACTGCCTCGTTCATGCCCACAAGCCCGATGGTGGAGAAGTGATTGTCGAATCCGCCCAAATAGCGCCTTGTATAGGGATATAGCCCAGCTTCAAGCAACTTGGTGACCACGGTGCGCTTGGTCTTAAGTGATCGCGCGGCGATATCCATCACGTGATCCAGACGACGGTAGAAGTCGTCTTCATCGGCGGCAAGGTAAGCAAGACGCGGCAGGTTGATGGTGGCCACGCCCACGCTTCCCGTGCTCTCACCGCTGCCGAAAAAGCCGCCCGACTTCTTGCGCAGCTCGCGCAGATCGAGCCGCAGACGACAACACATGCTTCGCACGTCGGAGGGCTCCATATCGGAGTTGATGTAATTACTGAAATACGGCGTGCCGTACTTGGATGCCATCTCGAACAGCAGGCGATTGTTCTCGGTGTCGCTCCAATCGAAATCACTCGTAATGGAGTATGTGGGAATGGGATATTGGAACCCACGCCCTTCGGCATCGCCCCCTATCATAATCTCGATGAAGGCTCTGTTCACCATGTCCATCTCGCGCTTGCACTCGCCATAGGTAAACTCCTGAGGCTCACCGCCCACGATGGCGGGCTGTCCGGCCAAGTCAGGTGGGCACACCCAGTCGAGGGTGATGTTGGAAAACGGAGCCTGGGTTCCCCAGCGGCTGGGCGTGTTCACTCCAAAGACGAAGCTCTCAATGCAGTGCTTGGTCTCCCCATAGGACAGATTATCCGCCCGCACGAACGGTGCCAGGTAGGTATCAAAGCTGGAAAATGCCTGAGCACCAGCCCATTCATTCTGCATTATCCCCAAAAAGTTCACCATCTGGTTGCACAGGCTTGACAGATGCCTCGCCGGCTTCGAGGTGATCTTGCCCGGCACGCCACCAAGGCCCTCCTCAATGAGCTGACGCAGGGACCACCCGGCGCAATAACCGGTAAGCATGGACAGGTCGTGCAGATGGATGTCGGCATTGCGGTGCGCAGCAGCAATCTCTGCATCATAGACCTCAGAAAGCCAGTAGTTGGCCGTAATAGCTCCGGAGTTGGATAGGATGAGACCGCCGACGGAGTAGGTGACGGTGGAGTTCTCCTTCACGCGCCAATCCTCCACCTGCAGGTAGTCGTCCACGAGTTTTTTGTAGTCGAGCAGTGTGGCCTTGGTGTTGCGTACGTTCTCGCGCTGCTTGCGATAGAGGATGTAGGCTTTGGCAACATCGGCATAGCCTGCCTCAGAGAGCACCTCCTCCACGCTGTCCTGGATGTCTTCCACCCCTATCAGATCATTTTTGATCTTAGGCTCGAAATGAGCCGTCACATTGAGGGCGAGCATGTCGATGACCGTGGGATGGTAATGTTTTCCGCAAGCGTCAAATGCCTTGGTGATGGCCGCAGCGATCTTGTTGATGTCAAATGCAGCGATGGTCTCATCTCGCTTGGTGACCTGATACATGATGCCTCTTTCCGGGTACTCCCTTTTTGAGTGTCCCTATACGCCTTATCAATGCTGCGCAGATACCGACATGCGGCTGGCGTCGAAGCACAACCGCAGCGTCGCCATACCATCGTCGTGTCATGGCGCCGTATTTCGTCGTTTCGTTGTATCACAGCTGTGTTGTTGTGTCACAGCTGTGTTGTTGTGTCGTTGCGCGGAAGCGATAGTAGCCGCTGTCACCACTAAATTCAATATCTAGTTAATGAATGACAATTTCATACTATATGTTGTGTTTAGCTTGAAAACTTGAGAAAGCAGAGGTCTTGAACAACCATCAGGGAAAACGGGAACGTCGCGAAAAATGTTGGATAACTCGCCGAAAAGTGCGGACGAAATGAGCTTGACCCCAAC
Organism: uncultured Slackia sp.; assembly: GCA_964560045.1. Classification (GTDB taxonomy): domain Bacteria; phylum Actinomycetota; class Coriobacteriia; order Coriobacteriales; family Eggerthellaceae; genus Slackia. Next base: position 12,622 of record CAZLKG010000008.1, on the reverse strand, counting down.
AGGCAACGTGTTCCTGCCTCATCAATCGAGTCCGCGCACCCTGACGGAAGCGACAATGCCCCGCAGCACGTCCGCCAGCCGATGCATCTCTTCCGCTGAGCACGCATGCAGCGTCCCCGATCCACCTATCACCTCACCGGAGTCCACAAAACCTTGCAAATACCACGCCTGCGCACCGCAGATAGTCTCCGCAATAGCGCGCAGGTGTGTCGCGTCGTGAAGTTCGCGGACGACCGTCGTGCGAAACTCATAGGGCACAGTATCTTGCAGAAGAAACGCTGCCGACTCCCCGACGGCATCCATGACTGACGGTGCACGAGAGACATCTACGCCAGCCGCCCGCGAAAAGCGGCGTACGCACGCATCCGATGATTCCGACGCAGGAGTGTGCAGTGCAGCCTTCATGTCCATGGCCACATAATCCACGAGCCCTCGACCGACCAGACCCTTGAGGGCAGCCGGAAAGCTGCCGTTGGTGTCGAGCTTGACGGCGAAACCCATGCCTTTGAGTTCGGCACAAAAGTCGGCAATGTCGGGCTGCAAAAGCGGCTCTCCCCCTGTGATGCATACACCCTCGAGAATGCCACGGCGTTTGCGTAAAAACTTACGCACGTCTTCGATGTCAAGTCCAGAAAGACCCGCGCCTCCCGAAGCCTCAGCGCCCGAAGCGAGCGAATCCGGCAGTACAAGAGATGCGTTGTGGCAGAACGGACAGCGAAAATTGCAGCCGGGACAAAACAGCGTAGCCGCCATATGCCCAGGAAAATCGAGCAGGGTGAGCTTCTGCATACCGACTATGCGCACGGCGAAACCCCCCTTTGATTCATCGAATGCACCGCTCAGAGCTTACGTGTTTAGACAGCAGCGCTGCTTGGCCTTCAAACCCTCTACATGCTCGGCTAGGGCATCTATCTTTTTCTCTGTGTTCTTGAGCTTAGTCATCACAATCGCCACATATACGAGCAGGATCAAGAAGATGAGCGCATAGGCCGCAATGACATATGGGGCGGCGTCAAGCACAGTCGAGTAAATTTCGGCAAGAATGGGATCCATGATCTAGTCCTCCAAGGAGTCTTGAATGCGGGCGAGTTTATCTTGCATTGCCTGCGTGCGCAAACGCAGACGATACAGACCGAATGCAATTGCCATCATGCCGAACATCGAGAGCAAAAATGGCAGAAGCATATCGGGTGAAAGGCCGGAGTCAGTGCGGAACACCACCGGATGAATGCTGGAGGGTATCACGCGTGTAACCATAAAACAGATTGGCACGTCAACGAAGATCAGGATGCCAAAGACGCTCGAATACACACCGCGCCGCTCGGGATCGGTGATGGCGTTACGCAGAATGAAGTAGGCGATCACAAGCAGCATCAAAATGAGATACGTGGTCAGGCGTGGCTCCCATGTCCACCACACACCCCACTCGAATCTCGTCCACATCTCACCGGAGACCATGGTGCACAAGATGAACACCAAGCCTACCTCCATGGCGATTTTCGCACGCACATCAAAGCAGGAGCGCTTGGTTGCCAGAAAGCGGATACTGTAATACGCAGCGAAGGCGATAGCTATGAAGCTGGATACGGCAACGGGAACGTGCCAGTAGAAAATCTTTTGTGAGAACAGTAGGAGATTTCCCACGACCACACCGTTGATGACCACGGGTTCACTCAGCTCGGCTCCATTAACCAGCCCGGCTATCGTAAAGTTGAGAACGAACCCCGCTGCGGCCAGAAGCGCACCCGCAAGCAGCACCCATGGCGCCACCTTGTCCAAAACACCACCAACTTTGGGCTCTTTGAGAGGTTTATCGGCCATACACGCCTTCCTTTCCCTTGCCGATCTTTTCTCCGTCTCCATGGTCTCTCTATCATCCATTCCTTTTTGTTTTCTCGTTCCTACTCTTACCACCTTTGGGTCTATCTCACAACCTGGCGAATATATCTCATTAACTCCTACGATGAACCAGATGAGCCCTGGGGACTTCCCTATGCCGAAACGACAAAGTCATACAGCACCCATGAGAGCAGAATCATCACCATGTCATAGGCACCCGCCAAAGCGATTGATGCACTAAACGTGCTCATCCACCCCTCCGGTGCGCACAGGGCACATGTAGTGGCAGAAACACATGCCCACAGGAGGGGGAACAGCAGCGGGATGAACATCACGGCCAGCATGACATCCTTGCCTCGCGTGTTGATGGTAATAGTGGAAAGCATAGTACCCACGCCCGCAATGCCAATACTGCCCACTATAAGAGGAATGAGAGCGATTGGCCATGAAGGGGCAACTCCCACCTGACCCAGGAAGAAGAAAAAGAACAGCGGCACGCATGCCACTTCCACCACGACAAGGAAGAACAAATTCGCCGTGGCCTTGGCCAAAAAAATCACCGAACGATCCATGGGTACAAGCAGGATGCCTTCCAAACACCCCTGCTCCTTCTCATGCGAGAAGGAACGGTTGAGACCCAGGAGGCTCGTGAATAAAATGACTGCCCACAGAAGCCCGCCTGAAATTTGCTGGATGTCCAGCTCGCTTCCCGCCTGGGCAAGCGCTGCACCGTAAACCACCAAAACCAGCAGGGCATACAGCCCCATAGAGGTGACCATATCTTTGGTGTGCAGCTCCTGGGAGAGATCTTTTTTGAGGAGGGCTACGTAATGCGCCCAGGTGGAGGGCCTTTTCGCACCCGCGCCCATCACGCCACCCCCATCCCCACAATAGTGCGGTAGAGCTGCTCAAACTCACCGTAATCGAGTTCTTCTTTGGGAGCAAAGGACACCACACGTCCACGCGCCAAAACAAGCGCATGCGTGCATGAAGCGTACCCCTTTTGCAAGTCGTGGCTCACCATAACGAAGGTACGCCCATCGCGAAGGCCGTCTATGAGAGTGTCGAGTATCTCCACCGCATGGGGATCCAGTCCCGCATACGGCTCATCAAGAAACACCACCTGCGGGTCGTTTATGAGGGTGCGAGCAATGGAGAGGCGCTGTGTCATGCCACGCGAGAACGTGCGCACCAAATCGAAGCGCCTGTGATCGAGTTCAACCGCACACAGTAGCTCACGCACGCGCTCTTTGGGGTCTGCCACCCCGTAAAGCCGCGCAACAAACATCAGGTTTTCCATAGCGCTGAGATCGGGATAGAGCATGGAATTGTGGGAGATGAGGCCTATGCGGCTGCGCAGCTCTTCGGGTTTTTCTGATGCGTCGATTCCCATGATGCGTACCGTGCCCTGCGTGGGTCGCGCAAGCGTGGATAAAACACGCAAAAGCGTGGTCTTTCCCGCGCCGTTGGGGCCGAAAATCGAGAGGAAGGCTCCTTTAGGCACGTCAAAAGTCACCTCATCGAGCGCCCTGCGATCGCCGAAAATCTTTGTGACCTTCTTTATTTCAAGCGCCTTGTCCAACGACACCTTCCCCGCACATGACAATCCGAATGCATAACAACTCGACAGGATTGAATCTCGAATGCCTTAAAAGGAACACCTAGGAGGCACATCTACCAGCCGATCATGCATGACTTTACCCTTTTGGCTTTTCGGCTGCAGCGGATTGAGCCTTGTCTGCGGCACCTTTGGTGTTCTTGGGAGATCCGCCCGTAGAACTTTCGGTCTTTCCTGGATTGCCCTGCCCGGCAGATGCAAAACCCTCCCCGGACTTGACCTCCTTGCGCCGCCCAAACAACGCAATGGTCGTACCTATCATGAGCAGAGCAAAGCCCACCCACACAAAGGTGATAAGCGGGTTCACGCGCACATCCATAGAAAGCGCCGTGACATCCTCGTTCACGCCGCGATACACCACAAAAAGATCCTCGGTGGGAAAGCTCAGCACGCTAGCGTTGAGTTTGGTCTGCTGCGTCATGGCGTCGAGCTGTACCGAAGGGGCCACATGCCCCAAATACGAGCCTGAATCTAGATCGTATACGTCAAATTCCACGATGTAGAAGTAATCCTCGCCGTCATCGGAAACCTCCACCGAGCTGGTGGTGAAGCGCAGCTCGTAATCGTCTATCACAAGAGTGCCGCCCGTGTTAGAGTCCTCATCATAGTCCACATACTGAACCGATTCGGTCACATACATGGAAGAGCCAATCAAGCCGACCAGGATAATGGACATGGCAAGATGGGCAATATAGCCACCAAGGAGCGAGGAGTTCTTCGCCATCAGGATGAAAAACGAGCTGACGGGGTTTTTGCGCGTGACCCTGGATCGAGCTCGAACGGCGCGACCTATCATGAACAGGGTGTTAAAGAACAAGAGGCACGCCACCAAAAGACCCACCGCAGCCAAGCCGTTGTAGTACCACACAGGGCCTTCCTGTGCCAAGCCAAGCGCATCGGAAGAGACAGAGCTTGAATTCGCAAGGAGGTAGGCATGCGCCTCGAAAACGGAGGTACCCTCATAGCCTCCCTCGGCAGCGCCGGAGATGATAATACTGGCATATGTCGGATACAGCGTAGTGACAAAGTAGACCATCAGCACGACGAAGGGCACCAACGCAAGAATTGCGGGCACCTTAGCCTGCTTGAGAAACGCACGGGGATTGGTTTTGCCCCAGGCGAGCAGCGGACAGACGGCGATGATGAGACAGTACACAATTCCCAAAGGACGCGCCACGGCGTTGTATGTGCCAGTCGAAAGGCTCTGGCCGCCAAAGGGTAAAAACTCAGGTAAAGCGCTCGAAACCGTGAGGTACAAAAGCAGCAGCGTGAACACGATCATGATCACGTTGTTGAAGTAGTAGGCCGAGTCTTTGGAGGCGAGCGACTCAATAGCATCGCCCTGACCGAAGGACTTCCAGCGGATGATGAGGCCCACAATGCCTATGAGGGCAGAAGCTCCTATGAGTGTGCCGAACAAATACAGAGAAACTGGGTCGCCGGCAAAGGCGTGCACCGAGTCCACGATGCCGGAGCGGGTAATAAACGTGCCCACCACGGCAAAAGTGAAGGCTAAACATGCGCACATGACGCTCCAGCGCTTGAACGCCCCACGCTGACGGTACACCGTAAGGCTGTGCACCAAGGCGAGCGCCACCATCCACGAAAGCAGGCTGGCGTTCTCAACTGGATCCCATCCCCAGTAGCCGCCCCAACCAAGCACTACATACGCCCAGATGGATCCAAGCCCGATGCCGATTCCCAAAAACAGCCAGGAGAACAGGGCAAAGCGATTAGCACGCCTGACCCATTTGGCGCTGGCATCGTTGACGATAAGCGCCGCGATGGCGTAGGCGAACGGGATGGTGAGGCCGGCGTAGCCGATGAAGAGCGTGGGTGGATGAATGGCCTGAGCCCAGTGTTCAAGCAGGGCATTCATCCCCAAAGAAGAGGCAGCTGAGATCAGAGAGCCATCGGAATCGAAATAGGAGTCAGGGGTGGTGATGAAGGGCATGTTGTCCTCGGAAAAGAGCAGCACGCCCACAAACGCGGCCAGCACCAGCTGCGAAACAAAGAGAGCCATGTAATCCATGGCATCGTCTTTGCGCATAGCGCGCACGGCAACGGCCAGATTGAATACAGAGATGAGCCATGCCCAAAACAGTAACGACCCCTCACGGCCAGCCCACAGCCCGCTGATGCGGTAGAGCGTGCCTAGAATACCCTCGGCATCGCTGCGGTTTTCCAGCACGTACTCGATGGACATGTCGCCCACAAGGAAGCAGAACACCAAAATGCCGCAACACGCCAAAAGAGCAGCGAAAGAGAGTATGGCCGCCACGCAGCCACCCCACGAGAAGGTTTCGGCGGAATCGGAGCGCTTGAGGCGTCGCAAAAGATGCCCAACAAGCAGGCACACAATAGAGACAAACACGCCCGCAAAGGCAACGACCAGCCCGATCAGACCAAACGTAGACATGGAGAGAAGGTTCCTTTCTCGATCGCCTTTGTGCGTCCCTTGAAGCTCATGCCCAAAGGATGCCTTCAAAACCTAAGGGATGCCAGCGGGAAGGATGCAGGCAAAGCAGTCGTTGGTCGTTGCATCCCCACCCATGCGCGGGCATGGAGTAGATGTCCTTAGACCCCCTCAGCAACATCGGTCGCCACAAACGTTCCATCAGCGCTGAAAGAGCCGGTGACCACAACCTCTGTAGCGTCGGTGATGGTCTCAGACAAAGCTCCGTCAAAGATGATGGGCACCTGGATGGAAGCGTCATCGGCATCGGCGAGAATAAAACGAGCATCGTCTGTCCCGGCGGCAGTAAGGGTGCCTTCGACCACAAGACCGACTACCTTGACCGTAGTATCCACAATGTCGTCTCCGTAGTCGAGCAGACGCGAGACCGAGAGGGCATCGGTTGCCGACTCATATTTAGAGGGACACTTGGTCACCAATTCGCTTGCTACCAACACGATACCGCCCGATTCCGACCTCTCGAGCGTACCCGTGCAAATGGCGGTCACGCCGCTGCCGAAGGTCGATGAGGCTGCTCCGTCATAGCTGACCTCAAGCATTTGGGACTCATCACCGTCGGGATCGTAAATAGAAAAGGTCAAAACACCGTCTTCAGTAGAAAACGAATTGTCCGCCACATTGCCAGACACCTGGACGCGCTGCCCAACGTTCTCAGCAGACAGAGCATCTGCCACCGCCATGGTCTTCGCCGCGCTGCTCGAGCCAATCACGGCAAGCGCGACAATAAGCACTATCACGATGACCCCTGTGACCACGACAAGCCTTCGCCTGATCCTCGTGTTCATGTTCGCTCCTATCACAGATTCCAGCCGGGGACAGTCAGAGCGGGATGGCTCTACCCCGGTGCCCCGATACCACAGATTCCAACCGAAGTGGTCAGAGAAGCACGCGCAAACACCCCGCCTGTTGTAAGGCACAGCCGATGCAGGGCACAAACCAGCAGCATGCATTATGCAGCAGAAGAGCCCGCCTTCGACAGGCAGGCTCTTCTGGCTTCACATCCTCCTTCCGATATACGCTCGCAACGGTAGCGCGAAAGAAGAATGCCGTGTCGTCACGGCGGGTATAAACCCGCCGTCATCCATCGTCGAGGCGAACTGCTACTCAGACTCCGAGATCTGGTGCAAGGAGCTTGCCGCAGAGTAGGTCAGCCATCCATCGGGCACCGGAGCACCGCTGTGACAATTTGTGCAGTAGTTGACCGACTGGCTGTGAGCCTTATGACACTCGCTGCAGGCAACCTCGCCATGCTGTGAGAGATGCGGATTGTACGTATCGCTCAGGTCGGCAGTGGCTTCAATCAGATCTTCGCGGGTCAGGATTTCAGAGCCATCATCGGCCACATGGTGGCAGCTCTCGTTGAGGCAAAATTCGTCCTCATCAATACCGCGAGCTTCAACCAAATCGGACAGCTCACGCTCCTCAAGAATGGTGTCGCCATTCACGTTAGTTCCCAGTACGGAATAAGAGCCGGTAACCCAATTCAGACCCTCAGTCAACTGCTCGCTGAGCGTGGGAACATGGCAGCCAAGGCAGTCAACGGACTCGCCGTCTGCCAAGCTGTAGCCATGGAGATACGCCATCATGGCATTTTTGGCCTCGTCGCTCTCAAGCACATTGCCATACTTATCGGTGGATCCGTCGAGGTATGTCTCGACATAGGCATCCATAGGAGTGTGGCAAATGGCGTTGCAAAAGCTAGGCTGTTCGTGCCAAACCATGAAGCCGGCTCCGGCGGCAACAACCACCACGACGACAACAGCCAAAACGATGGGTAGTTTCTTCTTACCCTTTTTCTTGGCCTTGGCATCCTTGGCGGCATCCCCAGCGCCCGTTCCCGTGGCATCAGTGCCCTCTTCGGCCGTCTCCGTCGCCTCGTTCTTTATTTCGTCGGCCATGGATACCCCCTTTCGTTCTTTATTCCTCTTCCTTCTGTATTCCGCATGCGACTTGGAGGGAGGCGCGCTAGCCGCGACGACACAGACGACCTATGCACCCAAAAGGAAGTCGCATGCGAAATGCACCCCTGCACTCTAGCACACATCCTTCACACAGCCCTCAAAAAGGTATCACCCCTTTAGGGGGATTTTAGGCTTTTTGACGTATATCGAAGCCGATATGAGCACATCGCCTGAGTTCTCCTTGAGCGCCTTTCGCTTGAAGCGACTACCTTTGAATATCCTTCGGTGCCTCGGCAATGCTTGTTGAAAGAGCGACCGGAAGGACGAAGAGGACGAAGAGGACGAAGAGGAGTGTGGCAAAATCGTGGGCTCTCTAAGCTCATTTGACAAGAATCCCGCAGAGCGGCACAATGCTGACTCGCAGTTTCTGGGGATGTAGCTCAGCTGGGAGAGCATCACGTTCGCAACGTGGGGGCCGAGGGTTCGAATCCCTTCATCTCCACCAGGAAGGACAAACGGGTTTGGTAGAGCACCAAGCCCGTTTTTTCGAAGAGGTTGCCTAACGTCTCGCCATCCCATCCGAGAATGAGGTCGGAGTCTCTATGGAGTCGTCCGGTATCCTATTGAAAGCGACTAGAGAATCCCTTCATCTTCGCTCTCAGGATCGTCCGTAACATCGAGATGCGAGGCATCAATGCCTCGGTTATTTGCAAGCGACCCAAACAATGGCTGACCGGCATCGGCATCGAAAAGTTCGACCATGCCAGTGAGTATATCGACATACTGATAGGATTGGCGCGCAGTGCGACCGCGCTTGCGATCTACCTCTACGATAAATAAGGAGGGGTGGGTCTGCTTGAGAACACCTTCGGCCTCGACAATCTTGGAGCGACCCATGTTGGCCCGAATCTTTAAGCGGGCGTCTATGCGAGACATGAGTTCCGTCCGAATGTCGTCTACAATGTGAACCTGCTTTTCGAGTTCCATCTCTGGTGCTATCCTTCGTTTTGATGTAAAGTAGTGCGACCGCTGATGATATCACGGTCTGTCAAGAGCACCGTTTTGCAGCAAATCAAACCATATTTCGCACATGCTTACTCATCCAAGCTCGCACTCTTTTGAAGATCTTTTTGAAAACCCTACCCGGTGTTTGCCTATCCCTTACCCGAAGCCTGCCTATCCTACAAGATCTTCAAACGCATCCCCAAGCGCTATAAACTCCTCCAAATCCAGACTTTCTCCGCGACGGCGGGCATCAATGCCTGCCTTGGTAAGAATATCATCCACTACGGGCAGAACCTTATCCCCAAAGGAGCTGCCGGCAAAATACGCCTTGAACGAGTTGGCAATGGTCTTGCGGCGCGAAGCGAACGCCGCATCGGCCATCATGGCAGCCCTTTGGACGCGCCGTGGAGAAAGCTCTCGATCATCGCGGCGATCGAGCCTGATAACCGATGAGGTCACATGCGGGAGCGGGAAAAAACTGTTCGGGCTCACCTGAAAACGACCTGTGGGGCGGGCAATCAAGTTGAGCTTGACCGTGTAAGCGCCGTAGGTCTTGGTGCCGGGCGCAGCCATCATACGATCGGCCACTTCGCTTTGTACCATCACCGTTGCGCTGCAGATGCTTTCGAACCGTTGGAAATAGTCCAGCACGAGCGTGGCAGCCACAGAATATGGCAGATTGGCCACGAACTTGCACGGGGAAACTCCTGTGTGAGATACGCCACCGAACGCGTCGGTCAGATCCTGGCGCGAGAGATCGAGTGCGTCTTTGGAGAGTAACGTAAAGTTCTCAAAACCCTTGCAGGTCTCAGCTAACACCGCAGATAAGCTGAAATCTCGCTCCACGGAGAGCACATGTGCAACTCGCGGCAGAAGAGCAAGCGTGAGCGTTCCGATGCCGGGACCCACCTCAATCACCGTGTCTGCATGTCCTAGTTCCGCAAGAGCACAGATGCGCCCGACCACACCGTCGTTCACAAGAAAATTCTGGCCGAGCGATTTCTTGGTGGCAAGACCGTATTGGTTGATCACCGAACGCGTGGCGGTGGGTGTAGCGAGGGGTGAATACGGGGCGCTCGGTATGGCCAACCCGGTAGATCGCTTTGCCGCTTCATCTCTCATCATCCGCTCCCCTCCCCTCATCCGCCTGCTGCCTGACACCACGGCGCAAAATCATCCTCATCCACCACTATCATTATCACCTAGCACAAAACCCGGCTTTTCCTTCGGTTTGAACCCTTGGTTTGTCCTGTTCCGCGTCAGGCTGACCCCAACCTATGCAGTCAATGGTTTTTATCAAAACGAAGCCCGCCGCGCCGAACGATGAACGCACGATTGTTTCGAGCGGCGCAAAGCCGTGGGGATCACCTCCGGCACCGATAACGTGCAGTGTCGCAAAGCGTTTGACCTCATGAGGATCGCGTGGAGGCGCAGCAGGGCCGCAGCGCAGTTCCCAATAGGGCTGGAGACGATCCAGAACGCACTTGAACTGCCCCGGTGGTCCGGCGAAATACACTGGGGACACAACATGAACCTCATCGGTGGCATCCAGCATGGCATACAGGCTCTGCATATCGTCTTTGATGGCACAGTGAGGTTTTAGTGGCATCTCTATCCGTTCTGCGGTTCTACGCACCGCATGGTGCCTGCATTCCTCACAAGCAACGCAGCCCCCCACCAATGCCTCAGCCATGCGCCACTGCTCCACGCGCGCGTCAGCCCCGCCCAATTCAAGGGCAAGTCTGTCAGCGTATCGGATCGAAACACCAAAGCGTCTCGGCGATCCCACTATGACAAGGATGTCTTTCATCCGCCTTCTCCTCGCTGCCACGCAGTTGGCTCACGGTCAAGGAGCGCCAGGGCGGCGGCGTGCATGTCGGCAAGCAAGGCTGCGCGATCGCCTCCCGGCTTGGCACCCCGCACCTCGGCGATGCGCTGCGCCGTGTACAAGACGAACTCCGGGCCGCATTCAAGGCCACGAAATGGTACGGGTGCCATATAGGGTGAATCGGTCTCGGTGAGCAGCCGTCCTTCGGGAATGGCGGCAACCGAAGCACGCACCTCGTCGCTGCGCCCGAACGTAACCGCCCCACCGAATGCCGCAAAGCATCCACGCTCGATCCAGCGCGTAAGCTCATCGGGAGCCGCGCTGCAGCAGTGCAGCAGTACGCCGGCAACGGGCCAGCCCTCCTCCTCCAGGATGGCAAATCCATCGTCGTGAGCATCCCGCATATGTAACACAAGCGGCAAGCCACACTCATGAGCCAACTCTATCTGACGGCGAAACACGTCGCGCTGTACACCGCGGGGAGAAAGGTCGTAGTGATAGTCAAGCCCTACCTCTCCGAGCGCCGACGTACGCGAAGAGGCAAGCATAACGCGCAAATTCTCCTCCACCTCATTATCCCAACGACGTGCCACATGGGGATGCACACCTGCGGCAATGCGCAGGCGGGGAATGGACGCCCCATCATACAAAGTTTCATTGATGCACCCTTCGTCTGCCGTCAGCTCAGATGCAGGCATCTCTCTTTGGGGTGCCCCCTGTTCCCGATGCGCACATATCGCACGGCGCGTGGATTCAATCACCTCGAGAAGAATGTGCAGGGCTTTGCTGCGCCACTCATCAAGAAGTCGATACGTCTTCCACCCGTCTTCGGCAGCATCAACAATAGTGCATACGAAATCAACTCCCTGCACCGCACAACGCGCAAGCGAGAGGGCTGGGTCACTGAGCAGGCACAGATGGGCGTGCGTATCGGCCACAGGCTCTTCGAGCGCAGGAGACGGAACCTTGACTATCTGCCATCCGGCGCGCTTGCGCTTTTTTCTAAACAGCGCATCGCGAAACGCCAGATAGCCCGCTGCCCCTTCGGGAGCGATGGATACTGTTGTGTCACTGGAATACGTCAAATCATCCTCACAAGCCCTTGGCGCACCGTGTGCTTTTCATACAAGCAAGTCTAGGGGCGCATGCCGTGATACACTGGTCATACCAGCAAAGCTCGGTAGTTCTTACAGGGACGGACAGCGCGGTGCTATTGAATTAGAGAGACCGGTGCCGCCGGTCTCTCTTTTTTCTCCCGACACTATCCGTTGACGCTTATACTTCCCCCATCGCTCGAGAACTACAGCTGAATCTCCTTCACATCAAGGCGGGGGAAGAGCGGATCACCTTTTTCGACTGGATTACCAGCGGGCAGCTGCCCCCATGTGGTGGCAGCCTGAATGTTATCCAGCGCACATACATCATCTAGGCCCAAGCGGCGAAAGACCTCACTAGAGGTATGAGGCATAAACGGCGCAAAGTACAGTGCCAAAATGCGGCACGCTTCGAGCGCGTTGTACAACACGAAGGCCAGCGCACCACGCGTCTGTTCAGCCTTGGCAAGATTCCACGGCGCACTTTCTTCAACATAGAGATTCACGCGGCTCGCAAGCTCCTGCACCGCAGCGGCAGCATCGGTAAAGTTCACATCGGCCATACAGGCGTCATAGCGCTCGTACAGCGTGTCTGAAAGCTCTTTGAGCGGATTGTCTTTCCCGGCAAATTCGGCTGGCACCTCAGGTACGTATCCGCTGAAATACTTTCCCGCCATATTGAATACGCGGGAGCACAGGTTGCCCCAGGTGTTGGCCAAGTCGGCATTGTATACCTGCGTCATGCGTTCAATGGAGATGTTGCCGTCGTAGCCGAAGCGCACGTCGGACATGAAGTAGTAGCGATAGGCGTCCACGCCGAACACCTTTACCAAATCAGCTGGCATGATGCTGTTACCCTTG
>CAZLKG010000007.1:2472-22292 GCA_964560045.1 uncultured Slackia sp. | reverse complement strand
CCATCCAGATGAGACTTGCACGGCGGTCGAGAGCTTCATCTCCCGATTCGACTAAGATATCGCCGCAAGTGCGGCACAATGAACCCGGCGCTTGACAGAGCAGTCCGGGGCGATAGATAGACGGAGGGGAACGTCATCCGCGCGGCCTCTCCGTCTATCGTAGTGGCAAGACAAGCACCTTCCCTAACGGCAAGAGTCCCTTGTGCTCGGTGCTCCTTGATAGGCTCAATCCCTTTGTGCTTGCATAGCAGTCATCGAAATTTCCACGTAATCAAATACATTTTTGTGGCAAATTGAGCGAATTGCGATTTTGTGGATATAGGCAGTTTGATAAATGCCCGCTTGGCCGGAATTAAAAGGAGAAGTGAGTGCCGTCTGCTCTGTTTGCTTACGTGGGGAAAGTGGGGCTTACAGACGTTTCCCTTCGAGAAACTTTCTGAATCCCGGTAGCTCAAATGACACCTGACCGCGGCCTCTCTCGCCGATGATACCGCCCTCAAGGAGGCGCTTCTTGTACTGCCCTGCGTAATTGTTCGCTACCCCCATGCGCTTGGCTATGTCAGTTATGCTGCTGATGTGAGCATCTTCCAGCATGGCAAACAGAAACTCCCGGTCTTTCGGGGAAAATTCCTTATACGTTGTTTCGAAGATGCTTTCGCGCATCTCATCGTGGGCTGTTCGCATCCCTTTAACCACGTCATCGTATGAAATTTCAGGTGCGTTGGGATGCTGTGTCCATGAGTGGTATCCCACAAGCTGCATCATGTAAGGAAACCCCTCAATAGATTCAACAGCGAGATCCAATGCGTCATCGCCGATTGTGCGCTCGGCGCTTGTAACCGTCCTTTGGAATGCATCCCTGATTTCGTAGTCGAAAATGCGTCCGAAATAGCGATGCTGCGCTCTCCTGAGAAAGGATATGTCTTCCTGAGCGAGCAATTCTGAGACTTTGTACGGTAGTCCGGCCATAAGGAGGCCGACTTTGCGATCTTCGCGCACGAAGTGCTGGTAGACGGAAATAAGATCAATCATCTCATCAAGATCGGCGCGCACCTCATCCACAGTAATGAGCAATCCGGCGTCGTGTTCTGCAAGCTCATCAAGAAGCGTTTCCATGCTCAGCCGCCAATCGGACTGAGACGCTGTGCCAACATCCCATTGCAGGCCGATGGCCTGGCCAAGTTGCACGCCGGTGATGCGCACATTTTTGGAATCGTCTACCAGATGAGAGGAGGATTTTCGGGTATGAATGAGGATGGAGTCGAGCATGCCGGGTCTCGCTGAAACATCAACGGCAACCCATCCCCGACTTTGCGCTTCCCGCGATGCCTGTGTTAGCAGGGCGGTTTTCCCTGTTCCGCGTGCACCAACGAAAATGGTGGTGAGATTGGGATCACCCGCACCATTTTCAAAGGAGTCGATCAAGTCATCCAGTATTTGCCTGCGTCCTGCCATACAGGGTGGAATCTTGCCAAAGCTCGGGGTAAATGGATTACGACGTTTGTTCATGGCTCCTCCCAAAGGTCGCCTGCGTTGCCATTTTTGCAACTTTTGAATTCTTTTGCAACTTTTGAATTCTTTTGCAACTTTTGAATTTTTTTGTTGCCAGAGGAGGAAGCACTGTACGAGTTCACGATATGGGGAAACATTATCAAGACGCCAGATGGGTTTCTTGGAATGTGAAAGATTTTGGTAACTAAAGAACGTTTACCAAAAGCTCTGTAGTGCATATCCGCTACGCCTGTCTACACCGCGCTATTTACGATACACTTCGCATCAGTCAAAAAACGCCGCTCTGCGCAGAAGGAACTCGAATACCGGTCTTATTGTTTGGTCGGATAGGTTTTCATGAAGGGGCGGCTTGCAGTTTGGACTGCGCTTTGTCGCGCTGCCCAAAATCGGCGAAAGCCGTCTGCAAACCGTTCATGGGAAACGTCGCACGGGGCGCGTAACCGCATGCGGCCTGCGGGTCGCGCAATGGGGGCGATTGCCTCAGAAAGGGACGGTGGTAATAATGGCAGCACCCGAGACCTTGCATGTCCGCAACATCGTGTTGGTCGGACAGGATGGTGCGGGCAAAACCTCTCTGGCTGAAGCGATGCTTCACATTTCCGGCCAGACTCCGCGCATGGGAACTACGCATGACGGAAAATCCTACATGGATTATGATGCGGAGGAGATCAAGCGCAGGTTCACGCTGAGTACTTCCATCGCTCCTATCCCCTATAAAAATTACAAGATCAATCTGCTCGACACTTCTGGTCACCCCGATTTTATCGGCGATACGCTTGCGACCATGCAGTCCGCCGAGATGGCTATGTTCGTGGTCGATGCCGTTGCCGGTCCTCAGGTCATGACTACAAAACTTTGGCGTGAGGCTGAGAAAATGCGCCTGTCCCGTGCGGTGTTTATCAATCACATTGATCGCGAGAACGCGAGCTTTGATGTGATCATGGCAACGCTTCACGCGCGTTTTGGCAGCCGTTTGGGTGCGGTCACCATCCCCATGGGCGTTGAAAAGAACTTCAAAGGTGTTATTGACGTGCTGCGCATGAAGGCCCGCTACTTTGAAGGAGACAGCGAGCGCGTGGATGAGATTCCCGCTGAATACGCCGATGCTGCGCAAAACGCCCGTGACAAGCTCTGCGATCTTGTGGCTGAGGCTGACGACGACCTGATGATGAAATATCTCGACGGCGAGGAACAGCTCACCCAAGAAGAGCTGGAAAGCCTGTTTGACAAGGCTATCGCCCAGGAACTCTTCATTCCTGTGTTTGTGGGATCCACCATCATCAAACAGGGTATTCAGGGTCTGATGGAAGATATCTGCACCTATTTTCCGCATCCCACCGCGCACGGTCCCATTCCCTTGGCTGACGGTGGCGAAATTTATGTCACCAAAGAAGATCAGCAGCCCGCAGGCTTTGTGTTTAAGACGCTTTCTGACCCTTATGTGGGGCGCCTGAGCTTTATCAAGATTATCTCGGGCCTGTTCACACCCGGTATTGAGCTAATGAACGCCCGTACACGCAAAAAGGAGCGTCTAGGCAAGATAAGTATCATGAAGGGCAAGGAAACCACCGAAGTGAAAAGCGCCATGGCGGGTGACATTATCGTGGTTCCCAAACTTGCCGAGACGCGTACGGGTGATACGCTCTCGCATACCGGTGATATCGAGGTGGCACCGCTGCCGTTCCCGGTGCCGCAGTATCCTGTTGCCATTGAGGCTGCGAATAAAAACGAAGAGGACAAGCTGGGAACCTTCCTCGCACGTGTTGCCGAGAATGATCCCACCGTATGCATCGAGCGCCGTGAAGAGACGCATCAGACCGTAGTGACTGCCATGGGTGATGCGGCGGTGGAAGTGCTGCTCAGCCGTCTAAAGGATCAGTCGGGCGTGGAAACCCGTCTGATTCCCGTGCGCATTCCTTATCGCGAGACCATCCGCAAGACCGCCGAAGCACAGGGGCGGCACAAGAAGCAGACTGGCGGTGCAGGCCAGTTCGGCGACTGCTGGCTACGCTTGGAGCCCAATTCGGGCGAGGGCTATGAGTTCGTGGATGCCATCAAGGGCGGCGTGATTCCCGGCGGCCTGATTCCTGCGGTGGATAAGGGCGTGCAGGAAGCCATGTCCGAAGGCGTTTTGGCTGGGTATCCCATGGTTGACATCAAGTGCACCGTCTTTGACGGTTCGTATCATTCGGTGGACTCCAACGAAATGGCATTCAAGACCGCCGCGCGCATTGGATTTCGCGCTGCGTGCGAGAAGGCCGATCCGGTGTTGCTCGAACCCATGGTGGACATAAGCATCACGGTGGGGGAGGAATACGCCGGTGCCGTGATGGGCGACATTTCCACGCGTCGTGGGCGCATTGTCGGTACCGATTCTGACGATGCGGGCGATACCGTAATCATGGCACGAGTGCCTTACGCTGAGGTGGTCTCCTATACCAAGGATTTGCGCTCTATCTCGCGTGGATCGGGCAGCTATGCTACGTCGGAGAGCGGCTATGAGCAGGCGCCATTTGACGTGCAGCAGAAGCTGGTGCAGGAATATCAGGATAAGAGGGCTGCAGGTAACTAGACGAGGAAAAAAGAGAGCCGCAGGCAGCCTAAAGATGTGCCCATGTTCGATTTGGACATAGGCTGGGGTACCTGGTGCGTCTTGTTGCCTCAATGGGATATGCCAGCGCCGGAAAAAGGCCGCCAGACAACGGGTATGATCCGTTGTGAGCGGACAGGTCACGGGCAAGGGGTATGGCATTCGGTGAGTCTCAGGAAGGATAGGGCTTATGCATGGCAGGATACATGACGGAGAACGAGAGGTATCCTGCACAATTGTTGAAGAAGCCTGGCAGGTATCGGAGACGTGCGGCGTGGAACGACGCAGCGAAACGATAGCCGTAGAAGCACTCGTTGATATATTCGTTGATGGTCTCTATTGGGCGTCTTCAACTCTGTCCCCTGCCGATCTGGGGGATTATGCGGTGGGCGCGCTGTTTTCGGCGGGTGTGATTGATGCGGCGGATGAGGTTGCCTCGGTTGCCGTGTCGTTGGGAGAGACAGCAGCCGAGGCGCGTATTGATGTGACTCTGCAAGACGGCCCGCGCGATCAGGTGGCCACAGGACTTCTGTATACAAAGGGTAGCGCCGCGCGTTTTCCCAGGCGCGGCGTACCATCTGCAGCGCATTCGTGGGCGCATCGTGAAGCCTTAGGCAAGGCTTTTTCGAAAGATAGGCGCAACGTGAGGGGAGCAGATTGGGAGCCGATAGATCCTGCGGCCGTTTGGAACATGAGCCGATCACTGCTCTCGAGCCAGGGAATGCACCAAGCGACGGGTGCCACTCATGCTGCGGTGTTCGCTAACAAGGGGGGTATTCCCGTTCTCATGCGCGAGGATGTGGGACGTCACAATGCGGTAGAAAAGCTCGTGGGTGCCATGCTCAAAACGGGCACGGATGCTTCGGAGGGGTTTGTGTATCTCTCGAGCCGCTGCGCACTTGAACTGATTGCCAAGTGCGCTCGTGCAGGTGTGTTTGTCGTTGCCACCGTGTCGGCTCCCACCTCTGCGGTCATCGAATACGGCAAAAGGGAAGGGTTGGCGCTGCTTGCCTTTGCTCGCGACGGCAGATTCACCGTCTATACTCATCCCGAATTGGTCAAAATGCCCGGTTGGGACGCAGGCTCACTGCAAGGTGGTCAAGGGGAGCCGCTGGTAGCCTGGGCTTAGCGGAAGTGTCATCTGTGTGTCTGCAGCGTGCCTAGCGTCCGTATTTCGCGCTACTTCTTCTCTTCCCTTTGCGGCTAGGGCGTTCTGTGGGGTGCCCTGTGCCTCTGCCTGGGTGGGTGGTATTGCCGGGGCGACTGCCGCGACCGGGACGAAACTCGCTTTTGGAGCGAGCGCTGAGTTTGTTGCGTTGGTCGCTTTTGATGTGACTTCTCTGGTGGCCACTTTTACTGCCACGCCCATCGAAGTACTGCTTGTTGCTGTACTTTCTGCCGCGCGTCTTGCGCGTATCGTTTTCAAACCCTCCTTCCGAGGAATCATTGAAGTCGTCGTGCGCGTGTTTTTCCGTGCGGTCGTTAGAGCCATGGTTGTGTTTGTGATCTTCGGCCTTGGCCTGCATCTTTTTTCTATGCTCGTTGGTGCGCTCTCCGTCGTGCTTGCGCGTCTTGTGCCTATGAGTGCGCCTTCTGCCCTCCGCCTTACTTGATCCGCGCTTTTCATTAGCGGCCCTACGCTCCTCCTCTGCGATGCGGTGTTGGTTAGCTATGCGCGGGTCATCGTCGGACAGGGCCTCGAGTGCGTTGTCGGGAACTTTGAACTCCATCACGTCGATGGTTTTTCCGATGAATCTTTGGATGCTTTTGAGCTGGCCTTTTGTTTCAGGGGTGGAAAGTGAGAAGGCGATGCCGGTAGCACCCGCGCGGCCTGTGCGCCCGATGCGGTGCACGTAGTCTTCCGGCATCATAGGCAGATCGTAGTTCACCACGTAATCCACTTCACTCACGTCTATGCCGCGCGCCAGCACGTCGGTTGCCACAAGCACGTTGGTTTTGCCAATGCGGAAATTTTCCAGCGCCCGGGTGCGCTGCGCCTGGGATCGGTCGGCATGGATGGCCTCGGTGGGAATTCCGATGCGCTTGAGGCGTTTGGCAGCGTTGTCGGCACCACCCTTGGTTCGCGTGAAGACGATCACGCGAAAGCCCCCTTTCTCCTTGATGAGCGCATTGAGAAGTTCGGGCTTTTGGCGGCGTGTGGTGTGGATGAGGTACTGATCCACCTTGTCGGCTGTATCGCCGCGATTGGAAATTGCCACGATCTCAGGATCGCTGAGCAGCGAGAACATAATTTTGTCTTGGCTGCGGTCGATGGTGGCCGAGAATAGAAGCGTCTGGTGCTCGCTGGGGGTTGCCTCCACGATGCGTTCGACCTGAGGCCAGAAGCCCATATCGAGCATGCGGTCAGCTTCATCGATGACCAGTACGCGCACGGCAGAGAGGTCTATCGCCCCTCGCTCCATGAGATCGATCAGGCGGCCGGGTGTGGCGATGGCCACGTCAATGCCGCGTTCGAGCTTTTTGATCTGCGGATCGTATTTCACGCCACCCACAAACATGGCCACGAAATGCCCGGTGTGTTTGCCGATGGGCATGCAGGTTTCGCCAATTTGGTTGGCAAGCTCGCGCGTGGGACTGAGCACGAGCATGAACGGGCCACTCTCGCCCCCGGTGCGGTGGGGCAGCGTATCAAGGACAGGCAGGGCGAATGCGGCAGTCTTGCCGGTACCGGTTTTGGCGGCAGCGATGACATCGCGACCTTTCAGTACCAGAGGAATCGATCGCTCTTGGACGGGTGTGGGCTTGATATAGCCTAGATCTTTGATGGCGGCAAGGCTTTTTTCGGACAGTCCGAGTTCAGAAAATGCGCTCATAGGGCTCCTTTTCGGGTGGGTGCGTGGCTTCAAGCGCACGACGACCCAGACCCACAGGTCGGCTTTATGCGATGGCAATGTGTGCGCAAGACAGCATCACGCAAAAGCGCCCGTGCGCTTTTGCTCTGTGCGACGAAGGATCATCGCCATGAGGCATTGTCCCAAGTAAGCCTCAGACGAAATACGAAAACATGCCCAATTGGAGGAACTGTGCGAAAAATGAGCCAGCGGCTTCGCGCGCTCTTCCGATCGGTACAGCCGCCAAGGCTTGTGGCGCTTATCGATTGCGATCGAGAAAGCTAAGGTATACATGCAGGAGGGCATTATGATGTTTGATCGCGGGGCGTGGGCACAATCAGCGAAAAATCCTCACGTGGGACTGAGGCGAGAATCCTGGGTCGGATGCGACAGGAGAGGTTTTTCCGTGTCGATAAGGGTATCAAGATAGATACTCGGCTGAGTCGCGCAGACGCGCATACCGCGATGCAGTTTGATCCGGGAGATGCTTAGCTCCATGCGCTCTGCCTCCTCCAGACCGCAGCGCAAAAATCCGGTGACTACCACGCGCTTTGATGCGCGCCCGAGAACGGATCTGATCAGGGAAAGATCTTCTGCTTGCTTGCGCAAGGGTACTTCTTTCGTCAGGCCACCCGCATCAAGATGGGCGCGGGAAGGGATCATCCCATTGATGAATCCTCCGAAGATTACGGTCGGAACCTGAAGTCCTGTTGCATCGCGAGGCGCGCACACCGCAACGCGGCCCCCTCCGTGACCGAAGGTCACCTCTTGTGCCAAAGAATCCTTGTCTGCATCAAGGCCCGAAAAGTCAGGTTTTTCAGCTTTCTTTAGCAGCGTATCGGGGTCTGCCGCATCGAGAGCCGAAAGGGCTTTAAGACTTTGCTCATAGGCATCTGCACGCGCCCCGCAAAGGGGATCTTTGCTGCTTACGCCCTCAAGCGTTCCCTCCGCCAGCCTCGCAAGGGCTTCCTCAATGCCCAGCCCACAGCGTAGCGCTGCCTCGCGCACCTTTTCGAGACCCGCGCTTCGAGCCATGTAATCCCCAAAACCAATCAGGCTGCGCCACGCCACACCATCGTGCGGGTCGTTTCTGAGGCGCGCAAGGGTTGTCGTATACGCTTGGGTGCAGCCTTTTTCATCTCTGAAATCGCGAATGGTCAGGCGCCTGCCTATCGGAAATACGGGGAGGTTCGCACGTCTCAGCTCGCCGAGCACGCGTTTTCTCCAAAGTCCGTTTGCGCCTACCACCAGCACATCTTCTTTTGTGTTTACGGCTTGGCGACATATCCGGATAATGAGGCCCAGCTCATCGGCAAACTCATCTTCCATGTGGGCTTCCAGACAAGAGGGTGCGGAAGGTGGCTGTTCCGCTTGCTGGTGGATGTCGCTGCGGCAAAGGTTTCGTTTTGGAGAAGATGAGACTTGGGGTACACACATCGGATCGGAGGGATCAATGTGGGGTGGTGTCTTTGGTGCCTCTTCCGCAGACGCTGCGTTTGTTTCGCTTTGGCGACTCTGTTTCATCAGCTCTGCGTAGCGCGCTCTGAAGTTTTTTTGCGCGCCTTTCTGCTGTTCCAAAAGGCGCTCCGATTGCTTTTGTAAGCGCAGTACCGTCTGCGCAAGTAAAGCGGGCCGATTTTTGTTTTCAAGGGTGCGGACTTTGGTATGGGGGTACGCCTTCAAGAACTCATCGATGCCTTGGGGATAAGGAAAATCATCAAAGGTAAGGAGCGTGGGACAGGAATCTCCCGAAAAAGAGAAGGATTTTTCGGCGAGCATGCGCACGAGGATCTGCGATGCACGATCGAGAAGGGGATAGTCGTCCACAAGCACGTGCGTCGCTGCGTGGCGCTCTCGTACGTCGGCATCGGATCGGAGCGTATTTACGGCAAGGTTTCCCAGTTCGCATGCCATGATGCCGCCGGTGAATCGAAGGCTGTCGCGCAGGACGGCAGCTATAGCCTCTTCTTCGAGGGTGATAAGCCACTCCTCATCGTCATCGGCGAGACGCGACCATCCGCCACGCAAGAATTCCATCACTTCACGCAGGCGGCGACCCTTGAAACGAGTCGTTCGGGTATCTTCAAGCAAGAAGCGTTCTTCAAAAGCGTCAAGAACGCGTGGCTTGCGTCCGAACAGTGCTTGAGCCACAGGCTCGGCCATGATGTCAAGCGCGATAGTGCGGACAAGTTCCACGCGGACAGAGAGATTTGCCGATCTCAAGTTCTCTTCGATGTACGTCTGGGCCTCTGTCAGCCCGGCAGGTGTGGCGCACAGAAAAAGCACCACAGACTTGCGGCGCGCTCCAGGCTCATCTTCCGAACGGGCGAGGGAACATGCATGAGCCGCAAGCGCTCGCGTCTTGCCCATCTGAGGTCCGCCAAGCCAGCAGTTCGATTCATCGAAGCGTTCGAGGTTGTCGAGGGGCATGGGGTCTCCTTATTTTGGGGTATCCGAAGTCGGGTGGGCGCGGTTAACGAAGGGGCCGACAGGCACACGCGGCTACAGTAAGGCATACACAGTCAAGCGAGAGGCGTTTGCCTGTGAAAAACACCCCGACGCAAGCCGGAATACTATAGTCTGCAAGGATTGCATATCAGGCAGATCGCAATCCTTGCATGCAAGGGAAAGGCGGCCCGAGTCCGAGGACTTTGGGGAATCGGGCGTCGGGCCGCCTCTTGGATGGGCGCTCGGGCGGGTGGGGGAGAGCGCCCATCCAAGAGGGGACTCGTTACAGCCAGGAGGGGCACGTTGCGCTCCCGCAGTGGAAGGGAAACCTGCGGGAGCGCCGAGGGGGAGGAAATTGCTATGAGGTGCGGGTAAAGGATGTGCCGAGGTACTCTTTCATGAGCTTCTGTGCTTCGCGAGACTAGTTTGTTTCATTTTGAGCGTTTTTTGCCCGACTCAATTGCGGCAGGTTTTTTTACGCGGGGAAGCAGTGGCATGGAGATGGCCTTGCCGGGACAGGATTCAATACAGGCTCGACATCTGGTGCACTCCGACCAGCTTGCTCCAAGCTCGGGATGGCGCGGGTCTATGCCTACCTCACATACCTGACCACAACGTCCGCACACACCGCCATGCGATTCGATGCAGCGTTTATCGTTGATGGCCGGCTTAAGGGTTCGATTGAGTTTTCCGATGAGACTCATGAACGAAGAGATGGGGCAGATGTGGCTGCACCACTTCCTAAAAAACGTCACCTCGGCCAAAAGCACCGCAGGGATAACGATGACCGACCATGTGACATCGCCCGTACCGAACAGGTTAATGAGCACGAATACCAGAGCGAAGCTCAGACCTATGGGACAAATGAGGCAGAATACGGGAAAACCGAAGATGGCAGCGGAAAGCAGTGCGCTTCCCAACACCAGGTGACGCGAGTTGGAGGGTCTACAATCGGGCGAGCAGACCGCTTGCGTGTGTCCGCAGGGGGTGCGAAGGAGACGTTTTTCCTCTTTGCTCAGCTCGATCTTGCTGCTGCCGTCCGCCTCGGGCGACTCTTGTGAGTCGGCGATTTGTGCCGGGCCATCATCGGTGCCCGTTGCAACCCCCTGTGCGTCCTCGGCATCATCAGCGGGTCTCTTCTGTTTTGCGAACGCTTCGCGCAGCTTACTCACCACGGGTACGGGGCATATCCACCCGCAGAAGGCGCGACCGAATATGATGATGGCTACTGCGGCAAACGCGATCGATATGACGGCCCGGGGAACGATGGTTTTACTAGCGAGCATGGTACCCAAGGCTCCCAGCGGACACAGGATAGAAATGTTTTCCCATCCCAGAGCCGATAGGTTGCCGAATCCGGTGTGCGCGATATATCCCACGCCCGCTATTGCCAAGATGATTACGGGGATGAGCACCCTCAGTCTTTTGGCGTTCATGACCTATACCCCCTTACGCATCCTGGGTTGTGGGTTCTACGATAATGGCGCGCGAGGTGGCACCTTGGACGACAGAGCCTTGAAGAGATACGCATACGTTTTGGCAAGCACCGCAACCGTTGCATTTCTGGTCGTCCACCACAGGACGGTTGTAATCATCGAGCGTGATGGCCTCGTAGGGGCATGCGTCGTAGCAGAACCGGCAGCCGTTGTAGCGGTTGTACGACAAGCACCAGTCCTGAATGATGCGTGCCTTGCCCAAAATGGTTGTTTCCGGCTGGGCATCTTCGCTTAGGCGAAGCGCCTGGGTGGGACACATGTCCACACAGCGGGGGTTGCCCCCATTGCTCTCGACACAGAAATCGCACCAGCCTACATCGAAATTGGTTGTGGGCAGGCGCGCACCGAGGACTCCGTTCTCGATATGGGCGGGCGTGAGTGCCTTGCGAGGGCATGCCTCAACGCATCGTTCGCAGCGAATGCATGCCGATACCAGATGATCTTCGTCCTGTCCGCCCGGTGGGCGAACCTGCGCCTCAGCTGGGAGAACCTTCAGGCCGCCGAGCGCAAAAAGCGCTGCGGCACCGCATGCGCCTAGGGAAAACGCCCGACGCGACATACCTGCATAGGTCTTTTCCGCTTTACCTTCCATCGTCGCCTCGCTTCCTTGCAGCTTATTCCCGCATCACTCTCCGTTTTCGAGAAGGTTGTCTATCAGGGCGGCATCAGTTTGTAAGAACCCCTCGGTCATATAGGAAAGACCCCGGTAGAAATCGGTTTTGGAAAAGGTTCGCATCTGCTCACAAAGGAGAGGGGCCCAGGCACCGATATGATCTTCCATGAAGTACTTTTGGCGTTTAACCAGTCGATATGCATCGTTTTCGCGGCCCTCGCGCAAGGCTTCGGTCGTCCTTTGAACGAGGACTTGCATGTACTCCAACTCAAGGGCGATGTGATCCTCACCCTCCTTCCACGACTCATCCTTTGCGAGGCCCGCTGCCCGGTAAAGCGCCAGCACCTCATCTCGCGTGTCCTGCATAAGGAGGCGTTTTTCACTGGTGTACACGCTTTCAAAGGGGTAGGCGGCCGCATGCCCGCTGTATCCGTGCCCGAAAAAGGTGCGCAGGTAATCGACGGCAAGGTCGGTCACGGAATTTCCCCAAAGGCCACTCAAGTATGTTGCTATCAGTCTGTGCCCCTCATCCACCAGTTCGTTTCCTGTGGACACGCGGTACCGAAGACCGTGCAGTTCATCCAAGAGCTCGGATGTGACTTCGCGTCGGAACAGGCGCGATAAAAATCCATAGGTGGCGCTACGCTGTTCGTTGACGGTTATCAGTTCCTCGGTGGTCGTTTCGGCGGCATATGCCGTATCGCTCATCGTCATCACCTTCCTGTTACTTTGCGCTCTGGGTTTCGGTGGAAGTTTGAGCGGGATTCTTCTCAATCATGGATGAATCCGCATCTATGATGCCGCCGAGCCTCTCTTTTAGGATCCGATTGCCCAAAGGCGTTGTTTTCCAGGTTTTGCCCTGCCACGCAATACATTCGTCGCGCTCAAGCGATTCCACAAAATGCTGCACGAAAAAACGGCGAGGCTTGGCGATGGAGGGATCGCTATCCACGAGACTTGAAAGTTGAGCCATAGTGACACCTTCTTCTTTGGACGCAGCAGAAAGCACCTGTCTGTACAGGTGAGTAAACTCCGCCTCACGTTCAAGTTGTTCGATGGCGCGTTTTTCCGGATCGTTTTTGTCGAGCGCGGCGCGTCCGGGTTCCGTTGTCTGCCAGCACACCTCGGGAGGGTTGGTGGGTACCCAATATTCCTCGCCATCCACCACCTCGATATCAGGCTTGGGAACGTAGTCGGCATACGCTACTCCGTCCTCAGTCACGCGCTCTAGGGCTCCGGCACTCTCAAGCATCGTGCATATGTTTGAGGGGGAGTACACCGAGAACTTATGGGCCCTCAGCTCATCCACGACATCTTCCATATGCGTATTGGAGCAGGGATTCAGTGCTTCACGCAATACGCCCAAAAGTACCTGCCTGTGTGGAGCCATATGGGCGAGCAGTTCGCGTATGCGCTCTTCAGCGGGGCGTGCGGCGTATTCGGGTGCGCTTCTGTCCACGACGTTGGGGATCCGTGGTACACGTTCGGGATCTGGCGGAAGGAACTCGGTTCGGCCCTCCACGTTGGGGAGAAATATGCCGGGGTCGTAGTCGTAATCCATGTTGTCTACGGATCCGAACTGCCCGCCGAAGCCCTCCAGTGCCGGGTCAAAGGGAAAGTCGAATTGCTTGGTAGTTGTGTTTTCAGACATTTGTTCCTCCATTTTTTTGTGTCCCGCCCCGCAAAGAGAGCAAAACCCTCAGATCGTGCGGGCAGAACTCACGTGGATGTGCGCTACGTCGGCTCAATCCTCTCTTTTGCAAGCAGCGCCTGTCCTCCGACCGTGGCCGGGAGACAGGATCCCCATTCGGTCAGATACGGCGTGGGCTTCGTCATGGCCACGCGCATGTCATCTTGTTGCTTGGTTCGCACAAATGAGATGCCTGCCGCCTGTGCAACACGTTCCTCGATGCGCGTGAAATACGAAATCACGGCACTGTCCTGCGCTTTGGAAATACAGGAGGAAAAAACCGCACGCCCTGCTTCGAGCGCCGATTGCCGCTTTTCTTCCGTGTCCATTCGGGCGTATGAGGGTACAAGCCCCTCTACACATCCCACGGCGAGAACTCGTTTGACCCGATCGCGAATGTGGTTCATCAAGACGATGGGGATTGTGTCGGCCTCGGAGGGAAACGTGGGGCGACTCCTTTGGGTGCGCATGAGTTCGTAGAGTTCTTTGGCATCTTCGTCGCCGCGTACATGTAGTACTGCGTGGCGAAGCGACATGCTTTCCTTGAGACCAACCGCTTTTATCAGCGTGCGTGCGCGTGCCTTGGCGAACTTGGCAAGAAGTGCATCGAGCTCTTCTTGGTGCATTCCGGCCTCAATGCAGGCGCGTTGCGCCTTGGGGTCATGAGGGTTGGCCAGGGCCGACAGCTTTGCGACTCTCTTTCGATCCTCTGCGGTTAAGGGTGCGTAAGGTGCGCAGAACAAAGCGGATATCTTCTGAGCCTCGCAGACGCGCTGGAGCTGCATGCCCCAGTTGATTGACGGAACCGCAAGCCTCATATCGGATGCGCAGCAAAACCCGCGCTGTTTGTCTCGTGCGGCCAACCGCGCGATGCCCTGAAGCTCTTCAAGAGGAGAGCCCCATTTTACTACCGTGCATGCGTGCGGTAGTGTATCGGCGGTGATGCGTGTGGCTGCCATGACGGTTTTCAGTCTCGGAACTGCCGTGTTGCCGGGACAAAAGCACGGCTTGTTCCGTCTGCAAACACGACCGTCCATTCGCGTGTGCGATCTACTTCAAAGGAAAACTGCTCCGGCTCAGGAGGTTCCTCTTCCCTTTGAATGGAGGGAAGCGTGTTGGAATCGGTGGGGGGTACGGCGGTGTTCTCGTAGCTCTTTGCCTGCTTGTCCAGCTCAAGCCACTCTTCACGGGAAAGTTTGACCTCAGGCTCTTCCTGTTTTTGTTCGGGCGCTTGCTCGGACTCATCGGCATCTGCCTGGTCGGCTTCCTGCTCGGATTCGGGATGTTCCTCAATCCAGGCGGAATACGCTAGGGTGTGCTGCGCCTCATAATCCTCATCGGAAGGAATCAGCACGCGCGTCGCGTTTCCAAACGTTCCGTCATTGAAAAGATCGCGCGCCTGATCAACGAGTGTGCGTGCATCGAAATCGATGAAGCTCTGGGGATCGGTGTGAAGTGCTACCGTAAACTCCCCGCCCTGAAGCTCGATATCTATGCGGTCGAATATGACCTCGGGAAGATCGATTTTACGCTGTCGCGTATTGAAGGCTCTCATGGTGCTGCCCACCTTGTGCAGCATGTTACCTATCCAACGGTTGACTACCGTATCCCACAGCTCATCGGCTCCCTCCTGCGCGCTGCGCAGATATTTGCGGGTACCGAGGCTTACAATCATGCGCGCCTTGTTCTCTAGAGGCACATCTGACGATTGTGGCTCATGGCTGCGTATCACAGGAACCCCTACGTAGGAATAGCAGCGCTTTATCTCTTGTACGGTGTCTTTGCTAGAGAGGCGTGCGTCAAGATCGAAGACGAGCGTCATCGAAGGTCGCAGAAGCGCCATAAAATCCCCCTTCTTCCCTTTTCTCCGGCGAAGCATCCAGTGCGTGCCAAGGAGTGCTGCGGGGTCGACCCGCAGGCGCGAAATGTCGCGAGGATGCAAGCGCTTTTGGTCTTGGTGCCGCTGAGGCACCCAGCATGGGCATCCTCCTACGTCGGGGCAGTGTAGGACGGCTTTCATATGGCGAATAATATTGTCTCTATGATTTTGAATATGAAAAGAATTCTATGATTGTTCCTGCGGATAAAGGCGTACATCCAACCTTGGTTGAGGTGTTGGGATTCGTCGAAAGGGGGAAGCGATGCCGAGTATTTCTGGCATTATCAATCTTTTGGACAAGCTCGAAAGCCCGTTGGTTACGGTACATCAGGAGCGCTGCGTCATGGTGCGAAATCGCAACGCTGACTGTCTGCGCTGCGCCGAGGCGTGTACATCGGGATGCATATCCTTCGACGGGGAAAACCTGACCATCTCTCCCGAGCGATGCATAGGCTGCGGGACGTGCGCCACTGTGTGTCCCACATGCTGTTTGGAGGCCCACAACCCCAATGACGCTCAGCTGCTCGGGACATGCCTTAGCGCAGCGCAGCGCACACAGGGTACGGTGGTCATAGCCTGCGGAGAGCTTCTTGAGCGCGCCTGCGGCCTGTTCGATTCTGACAGCGTGGCTCGCGTAGAGTGCTTGGGGCGTGTGGAAGAAAGCCTCTTAAGCGTGCTTTTGGCCCAGGGCATTGAAGATATCGTGCTGGTGCATGGTGGATGTGTGGCCTGCGAACATGCTACGGGTCGCGCTGCGGTGGAGGATGTGCTTGAAACTCAGCAGCGCCTGCTTGAGTCCTGGGGGGTCACGAGCATGCCCATTCGGCTTACGGACAAACTTCCCGGCAAAGTGAGAGCACACGAGGCCCCCTACGACATGACGAAGCGCGATGCATTCAGGCACGGAAGCGAGGATTTGCGGCGTATTGGCGCGGTTGTGGCGGGTGCAGCCTTAGGCGATGCGAGCGCTGAGGGTGCTGGGCCTGATCCTAAGGTGCGGCGCTATGTAAAGGTGATGGAAGACGGAACGCTTCCGCACTTTATTCCCGACAGGCGCGAGCGACTATTAGATGCGCTCGTTTGTTTGGGGGAGGCCCAAGACGTGGAGGTGGCTACGCGTTTGTGGGGGCGCGTAGGCATTGACCTCGATCTGTGCGAATCGTGTCGCATGTGTGCGGTATTCTGCCCTACCGGTGCGCTGCGTAAGTTTGATGCTGAGGATGGAACGTTTGGAGTGGAGCATTATCCGGGTGACTGCGTAAAATGCCGCTGCTGTGAATCCATCTGCCCTGCGGACGCCATCACGATATCCGATGAGGTGTTTGCCTCGGATATGATTGACGGTGCAACCGATGTTTACGAGATGAAACAACCGGCGGTGAAAAAAGGTGAGGCGCATGCCATATGGCACACTGCCAAGCTGCTCACCAACACCACTCAGGTCTACGAGCGCTAGACAAAGAAAATGCCCATGGGATGTTAAGGGCGCTCTTTGGTGTTGTTTAAGCTGTGCCTGCAAGGAGGATCCATGATAAGAGAGGCTACGGAGGAATACACGCTTTCATCCTACGAACCGGTGCACATTGTTGAACCTCCCGTGCAGGTGACCGATGAGATGGTAAATGCCCAGATGGCGCGTGAAATGGCTCGGTTCGCCCGGTTCGAGCCGGCCTGCGGCCCGGCGTGCGAGGGAGAGTGTTTGCGGGCCGAGATGAAGGTTTTGGTGGACGGAGAGCTGGAGGAATCGCTGTCGGGCGAGTCTGTAACCGTGGTTTTGCAGCGCGGCATGCAGCCCGAGGCTTTCGTCAAGGGTATTGAGGGAATGCGGGTAGGAGAGCGGCGCTCTTTCGATTTTTCAGCTGCCAGCATCACCAACCCTTCGGCACCGCCCGCTGCCTTTCATGTGGATATCCACCTGCTAGACAAGCAGCGGCGCATTATCCCTCAGCTTACCGATGAATTCGTGCGGCAGCGCCTCTCGGCAAAAGATCGTACGGTAGAGCAGTTCCGACAGCGTGTTCGTCGCTATCTTGCCGATGAGCAGCGCAAAAAATCTGGCGAGCGCCGCGAGCGCCTTGCTGTGGAAGAATTGAGCCACCGACTCATGGGCACCATTCCCGATGCGCTCATTGAAAGCGCGCGCAACGAAATAGAGGCATCCTTTGTGTCAGACCTTACGGCGAGTGGGGTGACCTTGACTCAGTTCCTTAACCAACAGGGTATGAGCGAGCGCCAGTATCAGATGACTATGATGATGCAGGCGCGCGAATCGCTGCGTCAGGGGTTTGCGCTTGACGTCTTGTATCGCCACGTGCAGACTCCCATCGACGACGCCGCACGAGAGCGGGCGCTGTCGCTTTTGGCACCTGGGCATGAAGAGGAGGCTCGGGGTTTGTGTGAGAGCCAAGAAGGCCGGGATATGGTCGAGATCATGGCAAAACGTCAGGCCGCGTGCGATTGGCTCATGAGAACTGCGGTATTTGAGTAGAGGCACACGCGAGCATATGACGGCTTACCAGGTTGGCGTGGTGGGCAGGATTTAGGGATTTAAGACGGGCCGGTAGCCCAAGAGTCATCTTCGACCGACTCAACCATGGCGATAAGCTCCTGTTGGGAGTGGACATCCAGCTTGCGGTAGATGTTTCGCATATGGGTATTCGTGGTACCTTCCGATATATAGAGGCTTTTTTGTATGGCGGAAGAGTTGTGGCCTTTCGCCAGAAGGAATAGCACTTCGGTCTCTTTGCGTGAGAGCAGATAGGTGTCGGCTATGGACAGACATTTCCGCTTAAACCTGCCAAGGCGCTCCGGTGCTAAGGGATTGTCATCTTGCAATGCCTCATTTGCCACGGTCGTCTTTTTGTGGGCGACGTCTTTGGTGTATGCATCTGTGTCTGTCTGATCAGCGGGGTCTGGGGTGTCCTTTGGTGAGATCTCGCCGGTGACCGCGATCCCGATTTTTTCAACGTTTAGGTCGGTCAGGTTGTCGCGGTCGAAAAATGCTGGACAGGTGCCACCATATGCCAGGGTGGAGCGCAATTCGGTGTTGGTGGGTATGAGTGAGCGAGCCGTTAACAGCAGGATCAAAATCAAAATGAGGGGAAGCGACGGGGTACCCTCTATGAGGGGGTTGGCAGGGAAGGGGTTATCTGCAAGGAGGGCGATGAGCATGCCTAGGACAAGCGTCCCACGTCCCACGCCGAATACTGTGAACGCGCTTATACGGAAACGCTGAGATATGTCAGCAAGGGTAACCCATACGCATGTTTCCAACAGGACGTACGACGACATCAAGGAAAACACCGAGAAGGCAACGTCTTGTCCTAACGGCGTGACGGAAAGCCCCAGCGAGATAGCTACTATCGGAAGGAGCGTGCGAAACACGTAATACGAAGTTTTTCTTTGGGCAAGCATGGCAGCCGTAGTCAGTGCACACGCGAAGACCCCGGCGAGCAGGATGGACATTGCGAAATCGCTCGTGGAGGCAAGAGATCCTCCCGCATTGAATGCCTCACCGCAGACAAATCCCATAGCAAACCCCATGATGAGGAAGGGAAATCCCAGGCGCAGGCCGAAGGATGTGCTACGCACGGGGATGGTCAGGGTATTGAATGCCAGATTGTCGACAAGCTGGTGCGAACAGCGGTTCAAGCATAAAAGCTCTGCAAAAGGGAGGGCCATGCAAAAAACCATGCCTGCCGGCGGTGCGATGTTTTGAAGGATTGTTACGACGGCGTATATACCTGAGGCCACGACCAAGGCGAGGGCGACGCAAATGCTCGAGGTGGCCACATCAAGCACGCTGAATGAGACACTGAAGCTCATGAGTAGGATGGCTGAACCGAAGCCCGTGAGCACACCCGATACAACGCCAAGCGCGGTGTTCAGGGCATCGGTTCCTGAAACAAAGACAAGGGCAAGCATGCCAATAAACATACACACCGCCCCGATGGCGCGGTTGTGCCTGCGATGTTGGGCTGTGGCAAAAATCGTGCGAGCCCGCTTCAGGCACGCGGCGTAGACAAGAAGCGTGCAGGCGAGTACGGTTGCCGATGTCACGAAGGGCACATTGGCATACGTCACATCGCCGGTCTGGAAGAGGTCGTGCCCGTTGTACATGCAAAGGTACATCCAGGCCCAATGTATGCCGAAGCCCACTATGAGTTCGGCAGACATTTTTCCTACAGCACAGCTTTCTTCCTCGCGGTATTCGATAGTCACATGAGGCAGCTTCACAGCGCGAGTCCTTCCCCTCCCCCGTGTTGCCAACTTGAGGGCAACACAATACAACCCCGCAGAGGGCCGCCGCCAATCTTGCGACGCGCTTCGCCTTCCCCATAAATCCCGCTCAGCGACCTGTCGTTCTGGCTGCGCCCCTATGATACCCGCCTCTAATCCGTGCGGGCGAGTAAATCCTCGCATTTTTCGATTTTTTGCTTGGGTGCGCCAGGTGTGCCAGGTGTCAGGTATCGATCCAAAGGGCGTTCACGCCCTCATATGCCTCCCGCCTCGCCTTTTGCAAAGAATAATGCCTCTCATATGAGCGCCTTCATCAAAATCATAGAACCCCTACGAAGTACGAATTTGGGCGCTTTTTACAATGGCGAGAGCTTTAAGCAGGTCGTTCGCGGTAGGGGGAATTTGGGACGAACGGCGTCTTCCTGCGTTAAAGGTTCGCACCGAGAGCAAGGAAGGAAGAAAGGTGGAAACATGGCACAGCTAACCATGTCGCGCCGCAGT
>CAZLKG010000007.1:0-2392 GCA_964560045.1 uncultured Slackia sp. | reverse complement strand
CGAGATCCAGCACGTGCGCAGTTGCTGCCGCGCCTGCGGGAAGGTGGAATGCGGTTGCTGGGTGACGGTGCTCGACGGCAGAGCCATCAAGGTTGAGGGCGACGAAAGCGCACCTCAGTCCCGTGGTCACTGCTGCGCGAAGTCCCAGTCGTCCATGCAAGCTGCGTATCACCCCGATCGCCTGCGTTACCCCGTGAAGCGCACCAACCCCAAAGGATCAGACGATCCCGGTTGGGTTCGCATCACCTTGGATGAGGCGTTTGAGCTTACGGGTCAAGGCTTGGGCGAGGTGGTAGACAAGTATGGAGGCCAGTCTATTTTTGTCATGTGCGGCACCTCCCGCGTGTGGTCGCTCGGCCCCTACCAGGGCATGAAGCAGCTGTTTGGCACTCCTAATGCGCATCTGGCCTATCAGGTGTGCAAGGGTCCGCGCCACTGGGGCGGCATCATGACTGATGAGATGGGCTCTCCTTGGATGGAGGTTGAGGCCGAACCCAAGGTGTATTGGCAGTGGGCCACTGCGGTTGAGTACTCCAACTACGATACCACCAATCGCACCATCTCTGACGTGCGCGCCAATGCCACGGCACATATTGTCACCGATCCGCGCATGACTCCTCTGTCCAAAGAGGCCGATGTCTGGCTCAATCTGCGTCCTAGCACCGATGGTGCTCTAACCTTGGGTCTGATCAACTGGGTCATCGAGAACGAGGCCTATGATGACACCATGGTGCGTCGATGGTCCAATGCTTCGTTCCTCTACTGCGATGACAAGCCTTGGCTTACCGTAGGTCGCATGATTGAGGGCAATGGTGGCATCGATATGCGCACCAAGCTCATCACCGAGGCTGACGTGACCGAAGGCGGCAGCGTCAAGCGCTTCTTGGTGTGGGATGAGAACAACCAGCGCATCACCTACTGGGATGCCGAACTCGGCAAGTGGGAAGGTGAGCGCCACAAGGTTCCCACCACAGGTTCGTTTATTGAGCATCCGCTCACGGGCTTGGTTGCCGATGGCTGGCTGCCCGATGAGTCCTCTTGGGCCGATCCGGCGGATCCCACGTATGATGATTATTGGGATGAGGGTAACGAGGGCGGTAGCGTGACCAATCCGCTCGGGCTTCCCAAAAAACCCGCTCTGTTCCCCGGCGAGATTGAGATTGAGCTTCGCGACGGAAATACCTACACCTGCCGCACCGTGTGGGACGGCTTCCATGATCTTACCAGCCAGTACTCACCTGAGGTGGTCGAAGAGGTCACGGGCGTGTCGTGGGAAAAGTGCGAAGAAGCCCTCCAGATTTACACCACACGCGTCGATCCTCGTTTCGGCAACGGTGGCATCCATTATCAGCTGTCCACCGACCAAAACGGCCATGCGGTTCAAAATGTCCGCGCCTTACAGATCCTCTCCTGTATCACCGGCAACTCCGATGAACCCGCCGGTAACCGTGGATCCACCAAGAGCCAATTCGACGGAAACCCCGGTCGTTCCAACATGCAGGCTTCCTCAAACTACGGCGATGCGGCCATCACGTGGGAAGGTCGCGACTACAGCCAAGACGAGATGGTGAGCTACATACAGGACTTCGTGCAATACCTCATTGATGAGGATTCTCCTTTGGCCGAGCGCTACGGCAACGAGGTTCCCTCAGACGAGGAAGCTCTCATCATCGTTAAGCGCATGGGTGGTGCCATGCTTCCCTCAAGTGCCTGGCCCAATCCCTCTACGACGTTCACTCGCAATGCGAATGCGATCGATGCCGAACGCTTCCCCCTCAACCGTTTCTGGGCACGCTGGGCGGATGCAAACTGCGTGTGGGATGCTTGCTTGCAGGATCCTAACTGGGATTCCGCTGTGCAGCTGGTGGATCGCCTGCATGGGGAACCCTTCGATATGTATATCAAAGAGACTCCGTATGCCCTGCATGGCGGCATATGCCAGTCCGGCGACATAATGAATATGGCCAACACCGTGCGCGCGTGGAACGCCATGACGCAGCTCGACTTCTTCGCAGACATCGATCTATGGTTCTGTCCTACCAACGAAAACGCCGATGTGATTTTCCCCTGCCATCACTGGCTTGAGGTGGATTCCACGCGCGTCTCTCAAGGAGCGGGTGGGTTCTTCGGGTGCGGCGTGCGCGCCATCGACCCTCCGGGGGAAAGCATTTTCGACCCTGACTGGAACTGCGGTATGTACAAGGCCCTGGGTGTGCCTTGGAACACCTCCGATCCAAGCGTCCCCGGCTCGGAAGAATTCAACTTTGCCCCGAGTTGTCAAACCAATATCGACACATGGTCGGAGCAGCTTGGCGACGACTATCAGTTCGACGAGCCGAGCTATTTGTGGCCGGATCACGACCACGTACTGAAAGACAACGTGGACGAGTGG
>CAZLKG010000006.1:13084-23188 GCA_964560045.1 uncultured Slackia sp. | reverse complement strand
TTGTGCCGCAGAGTGTTTCGCATCTTGATCCGCTGATGAAGGTGGGAAAGCAGGTGCGCGGGTACTCATCAAGTCGCACCGATATGGTTCGGCGCAAACGCCGTCAGCGGGAGCTGTTTGAACATTACGGTCTGCCATCTGAGATTGAAAAGCGTTATCCATTTGAGCTTTCGGGTGGACAGGCGCGGCGTGTGTTGCTCATGTGTGCGCTTATGGATGAGCCACGCTTGATTGTTGCCGATGAACCTACGCCGGGACTTGATGTGGAGCTTGCAGTGCGTGCTATGGATGATCTGCGCGTCTTTGCCGACGAAGGCGGTGGCGTGCTGCTTATTACGCATGATATTGAACTTGCACTACGTGTGGCTGACCGTGTAGCAGTATTCAAAGATGGTACGGTGGTTGAGGAAACCTCGGTGGAAAATTTTGCCACGCCTGATGCGCTTATGCACCCTTTCAGTCGCGAGTTGTGGCATGCACTTCCCGAGCACGATTTTGATGGGGTCTCTAGCGATGCGGCGGGCGAGGCGCACATCTCTGGGGGCGAGTCCGTGCTCGCAGGAGACGAAGCGTTCGTCGCGCCAAGTATGCGATCCACAGACGCGGCTGCGTCAGTATCCTTAAACGATGAAGCCCTCACTTTATCAAGTACGCGATCCGCAAACGGGACCATATCCGCATCTTCGGGAGGTGAAGTACCTGCCCTGCGTACTTGTGAAGAGAACGGGGTGCGGGATATCACATCTCGCTTATTTGAAGCGCGCGGGATACGTTTTGGCTACGGCGGGAACATGCTCTACGATGGGTTTGACCTTGCGGTTCGTCCGGGGGAGCGCGTGGCGCTTTGTGCCCCTTCGGGCTTCGGTAAGACCACGCTCTGCTACATCCTCTCCGGATACATAAGGCCGCAGGCGGGAGGGGTGTTTGTAGACGGTGCACCCCTGTCTGACAGAGGTGTGATGCCTGTTCAGTTGATCGGCCAGCACCCTGAGCTTATGGTAGATAGTCGTCTTACCATGCGGGCCTCCCTCGAGGAGGCGGGCCCGGTGCAATCCGACGTGTGCGTTGCGCTGGGTATTCGCGATGAGTGGATGCGGCGCTATCCTCACGAGCTCTCGGGTGGCGAGGTGCAGCGCTTTTGCATCGCACGCGCCCTGTCGGCGAATCCTCGGTATCTGGTGTGCGATGAAATCTCTACCATGCTTGACGCCTCCGCGCAGGCTCAGCTGTGGCGCTTTGTGCTTGAATGGTGTGAAAGAAGTCGGACGGGGCTTGTGTTTACATCGCACTCCGAAGCACTTGTAAGACGCGTGGCCACGCGCGTCGTGGCACTGCGCCGCGATGAGAACGGCATGATTCGCGTGGGATAACGACTGCGGCGCGCACAGCAGGGCTGGTATACTTCCTGGCCATGGATGTCGCAAGAAGCGTATGAGCGCGAAAGCGGTTGCCTTGTTATGAAATCACCCGAGAGAAAAGGGTTCCGGATGGACACAAAACCCGCAGTTGGTAAAAACGCGTTGTCAGCTAGGGCCTTAGTACTGGCCGCAGGTGCCGGTACGCGTATGAAATCGTCCAGACCCAAGGTTGCCCACGAGCTTTTAGGTAAACCGCTCGTACGCTGGGTGGTGGATGCCGCGCATGAGGCCGGCATCGGCGAGGTGATCAGCGTGTTGGGGCATATGAGCGAGCAAGTTGCACCACTCGTGGAAGCTGACACCCGTGTTGTCATGCAGACCCAGCGCCTGGGCACGGGAGACGCCGTGAATGCGGCTCGCGAAGCCATGCTTGGATCTGACGGCACAATCACGCCGGGTACACTGGTGGTGCTCTCCGGTGACTGCCCGCTTATCACCTCCGACACCATCCGTGCGCTGGTGACCAAACGCGAGCAGACGGGAGCAGCCGTGGTAGTGCTCACCATGCATGCAGATGACCCCTTCGGCTACGGACGCATTGTCCGAGAGGCCGCAGGCGATGCGGTGGCGCGCATCGTTGAGCAGAAGGACGCCTCGCCTGATGAGGCCGCTATTACCGAGTGTAATGCCGGTTTTTACGCCTTCGATGCTCCGGCGCTCTTCGACGCTCTTTCACGCGTGTCCAACAACAACGCCCAGGGCGAGTATTACCTTACCGACGTGCTGGAAATCTGTCGCAATGATGGGCGAGAAGTGCTAGCGCTCACTACCCAGGACGCAGAAGAGGCTATAGGTATCAATTCCCGCCTTCAGTTGGCTCAGGCAACGCGTGCGATGCAGCGCCGCATTAACGAGCGCCACATGCTTGCCGGTGTGACCATGTGGGATCCTTCCACCATCTGGATTGGTCCTGATGTGCAGCTCGAAAACGACGTGGAAATTCTTCCCGGTGTTATGTTGCTCGGTGCCACTTCGGTGGGCAGTAATAGCGTGATAGGACCCAATACGCGCCTGATTGATACGGTGGTGGGCCGGGGTTGTCGCGTGGATGAGACGGTGGCTGAAGGTGCTCGGCTTGATGAGGGCGCAACTTCCGGTCCGCGCGCTTACTTGCGTACGGGTACGCATTTGTGCAAGGATGCAAAAGCCGGAACGCATGTGGAAATCAAGAAATCCGTCATAGGTAAGGGAAGCAAAGTGCCACACCTCTCCTACATAGGTGACGCGCAGATAGGGGTGGACGTGAACATAGGAGCCGGATCCATCACCTGCAACTATGACGGAGTGAACAAAAACCGCACCGTAATTGGCGATAACGTGTTTGTGGGCAGCGATACCATGATGGTAGCACCCGTGACCATAGGTGAAGGTGCCATCATAGGTGCAGCATCATGTATCACGCGCGATGTTGCGCCCGATGCGCTTGCGCTCGAGCGCAGCGATCAGCGCGAGTTCGCAGGAAGGGCATCCAAACATATGGCAAAGCTCAGAGCTGCCAAAGAAGAGAAAGAATAGGATATCGCGTCATGCGCCTGTTGGTTTTCATCTCACAACAAGGGTGTCGTGCATGATAATGAGCGACTGCATGGGTGGCACGTATAAACAACCTGCATAAGCGACATGTGAGGTGGCGTGAGCGCGAAGTTTTCTGTAGTGCGGCGGGTGTGTCCGGAAAAAGAGGAGCAGAAATGACTCAGATGGAAAAGAACATGATGTTGTTCAGCGGTTCGGTAAATCCCGAGCTGGCCGATCAGGTTGCTCAAGAGTTGAATCTGACATTGGGCAACGTCAAACTGGAGACCTTCGCAAACGGCGAGATCTACGCTCGCTACCAGGAGAGCGTGCGCGGTGCCGATGTATATCTGATCCAATCCATCGCAGGTCCCCGTATCAATGACGCGCTTATGGAGCTGCTCATTATGGCCGATGCTGCTAAACGCGCCTCCGCTCGTAATATTTCCGCCGTAATTACGCACTACGGTTATGCCCGCCAGGATCGCAAGGCCGCCTCTCGCGAACCCATAACCGCCAAACTCGTGGCAGATCTGATCACTGCTTCCGGCGTGGACAACATCGTGACCATTGATTTGCACCAAGATGCCATCCAGGGCTTTTTTGACATGCCGGTGAACCATATGACTGCCATGCCCATCTTTGTGGATTACTTCAATAATAAAGGTCTCAACTCTGATGAGACGTGCGTGGTCTCTCCCGATGTGGGGCGAGCCAAGGCGGCTAAGAAGTTCCAGACGATGCTTGACTGCGACATAGCCATCATGCACAAGGATCGCCCGCGTCACAACCAGGCTGAGGTTACTGCATTGATTGGCGACGTGACCGGCAAGATCTGCATCCTCAATGACGACATGATCGACACCGGCGGATCGCTTGTTGCAGCCGCCGACATGCTTATAACTCGTGGAGCCAAGAAGGTGTACGCCTGCGCCACGCATGGTCTGTTCAGCGATCCGGCGTATGAGCGCCTGGAGAACTCTCGTATTGAGGAAGTGGTGGTAACCAACGCCGTGCCCGTACCCCTTGAGCGTCAGACCGGCAAGATCAAGGTTCTGTCGGTGGCACCCCTGTTCGCCAAGACTATCCAAAACGTTTACGAGAACAGGTCGGTCTCCCCGCTGTTCGACTAGAACCTGCATTACCGCAAACACTTACCAGCGCTACCTAGGCTGCAAAGGCAATACCATGACGGGTGCCTTGCGAGAAGAGGGAGGCTTCTCGATATGAAAATGATTGTTGGCCTGGGTAACCCGGGTGTCAGATACGCGCATACGCGCCATAACGCAGGCTTTGATGCGATAGCTGCGATTGCCGAAGAATACCGTGCGAACTACTGGAAAAATGAATGCGGGGCGATGAGTGCTAAGGTGTCCATAGATGGCAAAGAAGTGCTTCTGGCCAAGCCGCAGGGCTATATGAACACTTCGGGTGGGCCGGTAAGGCGACTGTGTTGTGCCTATGGCCTGACTCCTTCCGACATCGTGGTGATCCATGACGATCTGGATATTGAACCCGGTAGCATCCGCGTGAAGTTTGGTGGCGGGCTCGCGGGGCAT
This sequence comes from uncultured Slackia sp., assembly GCA_964560045.1. Lineage (GTDB taxonomy): Bacteria > Actinomycetota > Coriobacteriia > Coriobacteriales > Eggerthellaceae > Slackia. Next base: position 18,699 of record CAZLKG010000006.1, on the reverse strand, counting down.
AACGGTCTCAAGTCCATAGCCGATAAACTACAGACCAGGGAGTGGGCGCGCGTGCGCGTGGGCATTGGTCGTCCACCGGGGAGCATGCAGGTGGTTGATTGGGTACTGTCGGTACCCAAGAGGGAGGCCTGGGACGATTTTGTTCAGGGCACGCGCCTAGCCGCTGAGGTGGCACCGTTCTATCTGCAAAACGGACTCGCCAAAACCCAGCAGAAGTTCAACTAGGGCGCAGGGTTTGACTGGGGGAGCGAGCTTTGAGCTGTAGGGCGCACGGCTGCAAAGATTCACCCCGTCTGCCGTGCAGTTTCCTTATTTCGCCTCTCCATGTTTTTCTATGCGTGTTAGTTTGCGGCGCAGCATGCGGCTGACAAAAACAGATGCAGAATGGAGCAATGTATAAATCAGAGCATGCGTTGAAAGCTGAATGACAATGCTCTGGGCGAAAGACGGCCGTTTGGAAACTTGCTAGTTGTCGCGTCCTTGAGGATTCGCATAAAAGACCTCTGCTGTCTGCTTGTCCTGAGCTTTGTATATCAAAATTTTGTTTTACTTGGTGCTGTACAATATCCTAGGATTTTATGAGCGTATGCTTTAGGCTTAAGACAACGTAGAGTCTACTCGTATCCGGTGATATACGAAGGAGTAAGACAGGTGCTGAGCATTTTAATTGTTTGCTACCTGTTTCTTGGCGGTGCGGGTGGCGGTGCTTGTCTGATTCTTGCAGTCATGGGACTTTTATCTCTTGCTAACGAAATTGCACTTATGCGATATCCAAAGTGGGATGCATGCGTGTGTGCGATTTCATTTCTTCCTGGGCAAAAAGCTCATGCACGAGGAGAAGATCATTATTTAGATAGTGACTATCCATTGAGCAATAATAGGCTAAATAAACCCTCGCTATCGTTTGCACCCTCTGCTCCTTATCGACGAATGTTTATGGTTGGTTATACAGCCGGATTTTTGACGCTAGTTTTAGGCGTAATTTGTTTAATAGTGGATCTTGCGAGGTTTGATCGGGCATACCTTCTTTTCACGAATCCTTCGCTCACGTATATCACAACAGGTGCATGGTTCCTTGTTATTGGAATTGTTCTGGTGTGCTTCTTGATGGTGTTATGGGGAGGAACGTTTAAGGTTCCCCTCATTTTCGTTCGGGTTATTCAGGTGATTTCTGCCTTTATGATGCTTGGTATTATGGTGTATACGGGTTTACTTCTCCAAAGTATGGATGCAGTCCCGTTGTGGGCCACCGTATGGTTGCCAGCTTTATTTGTGCTCTCATCGCTTTCGTGTGGAATTGCTCTTCTGATTGTGGCTTTTAATGTAACGGATGTTTCGTTAGTGTTCTGCGAAGCTGTTCGCCGTTTATTTGCTGCCGATGCTGTAGTTATAGTTCTTGAAGTGATCGTTCTTTGCTTATTCATAGCTTCTTCTATTCAAGGGTATTCCCTGGTAGACGTGATTGCTCTACCAGACATTTCGGCAATGTTTACACAGTCTGGATCCGATGCTGAAATGCGTGTAATTGTTGCCGATAATCCCACTGTGGCAGCGAGTCTTGCTTCTGTTAGGGAACTGCTTTTTTCGGACAGGGCGTGGGTGTTTTGGGTTGTTTTCATACTTGTAGGGTTATGTGTTCCACTCGTAATGGAAATCGTCAGTTTATGGAATACTATTTGGCAGCCAGGGATGACTTTCGGTATCGCTTGCTGCGTATTGATAGGTGGTTTCGCCATGCGGTGGTGCATCGTGTTTGCTGGAATGCATCCTGCAGTGATATCAGCTAGTACGGCACTTTTGGGGTAGAAAGACACAGCATGGCTGAGTTTCCTTTTGAAGTTGATCGAACGAGCAATGTGCCCCCGTGGGTTCAGCTAGCGCAACGAATTGCTTATCTTATTAATACAGGTTATTTTAAGCCTGGAGATCAACTTCCTACAGTTCGTGCTTTAGCATCGGATATTTCGCTGAACTTCAACACGGTCAATAAAGCGTATTTAAGTTTATCGCACGATGGATATTTGGAGTCAACTCGTGGACGTGGTGTGTTCGTTCGTAGTCTTGACTCCGATTTGAGTCGCGAAGGCACAGAAGAGGTGGATAGAATGCTTGATGACTTTATCTCGGGATGTCGCGATTTAGGTATGACACTTGATGACGTCCAGCAATGCGTGAATCGCAAAATCAAGCATTTAAAGAGAGATATGCATAAAGAATCAAGACTAAATGCGAAACGGGGATAGCATGGCGGCAAAACGTAGCAAAGGCAAATGGAGTGCTCAAGCAGGAAGTAATGCTGATGACATACGTGAGAGACTGGCAGTTCGGCCTGATGTAACCACTCAGCTCTTAGAGGGGGAGCGAGCATCCAGCGCAGGAGTATGGTTGTTTTCAGCTATGGTATTCGTGCTTGTTCTTAGCAGTACTCTAGGCGTTGCATGGGCAATCTTGGGTGAAGTGACCTTATCGGCTTTAATAGTTGCAGTTGTTCTGGCCGGACTTACTACTATGTCTGTCCACATTGCACAGGAATGGGAAAAGGTCATCGTATTACGTTTTGGTGGATTCAATCGAGTAAGTGGACCAGGGTTATTCTGGACCATCCCGTTTATTGAGCAGAATACGATACGTGTGGATGGCCGTATCCGCGTTACTACGTTTGGAGCCGAGGAAACACTTACCGCTGATCTGGTTCCACTCAATGTGAATGCGGTGCTGTTTTGGATGGTGTGGGATGCTAAATCGGCCTGCCTTGAGGTTAGTGATTTTACACGTGCGGTGGAGCTTGCTGCTCAAACAGCATTACGTGATGCTATTGGTCGAGCGGGAGCTGCCGAAGTTGCCATTCGACGGGAACAGTTGGATAGAGAACTCAAGCGGGTTTTAGAAGAGAAAGCAAACCAATGGGGTATTAGTATTTTGTCGGTGGAAGTGCGCGATATACTCATACCCAAAGAGCTTCAAGATGCAATGTCACTGGAGGCGCAGGCGGAGCAGCAAAAGAAGGCCCGTATTATTCTTTCTGAGGCGGAACAGGACATCTGTTCGATGTTTAACGACATGGGTAAGGTGTACGCTAAAAACGAAGCTGCCATGCGTTTGCGTGCAATGCATCTATTGTATGAAAGTGTGCGCGATACAGGTGGCACCGTAGTGGTGCCTTCTAGTTTCAGCGAGGGTTTTGGCGACGTGTTGGGCGATATCGACAAGGATCTGACTAAGAAAACGTTACAAGATTTAGCAACAAGGACGTAAAGCAGCTCACTGTCGATCGCATGATTCCATCTCATCGGTATCTAATTACATCAACGTTGGATATAGCTCTAATCTAAATACAAGAAGATTTGGCACGTTATGAAGAATCGGATTGACGGGCTATAACTTAGTGTGTGCTCGGAGTCAAAAACGACAAAATTCTTCATAGCAACAGGTATTTAATTATTTGAATTTATTCTTAAAATAAGATAATCCTAGGATAAATAATCCTAGGATATATCTTGCTTATCCTAGGATTGCGTTTTACTATGTGCGGTAGAGGAATTTGGCCAATTCCGAAGGAGTATTGAGTGGATACCCAAGGGTTAACTGGCCGCCTACACAAGTGAGCGTGCATCGGAAGGTTTTTCAAAAGCGGCTTGATTGACGTCTTCAAGGATAATCAATTCCAAGGGTATCCCGACTATCTTCGAAGGGGGAGAAATGTCAGGAGCTAAATGCCCTCATACTGAGATGACGCGCAGAAGTTTTCTTAAAAAGTCTGGCGTCGCGGTGGGTGTATTGGGTTTAGCTAGCGTTGCTGGCATGACCAGTGTCGATGGATGGCTCGCACCTACGGAAGCACATGCTGATGATGAGGAACGCGTGGCGCATCTTTGTCATCAGTTCCACTGTCTTGTTGGCTGTAATCTAAAATGCACCATACGTGATGAGCGAGTATCCATCATTGAGCCGAGTGATTTGGCGGAAGAAAGTCATCAAACAGTCTGTCTGCGTGGAATCGGCGAGGTCGATCATATTTACGCTGCAGATCGTATTCAGACTCCACTTAAACGCGTGGGTGAGCGAGGAGAAGGCAAGTTTGAACAGATTAGCTGGGATGAAGCTATTCAGACAATCGCAGATGCGCTGAAATCTGCTCAAGAACAATATGGGGAAGAATCGGTTTTTATTCGTAAGTCTACTGAGGCGGGTATTGATTTTGACTTCTTCGGGCAACTTATAAAAGCGGATTCCGGCAGTAATTGGGGCCTGGATCGAGGGCAAGCGAATGGTCTAGCTGCAGCGTTCGGTCCATATAGCTACTGTCCAAATCGTTCCATCCACGAATTCTCAGACGCTTCGACAATTATCGAACTTGGTCATAATCCGCTTGAGAGTGGAATTGTTTGGTCGCGTGCTCTTATAGATGCGAAGGAAGCGGGGGTATATATCGTTACTATTGACCCTCGGTTTACAGGAACAGCTTCTAAATCAAACGAATGGCTTCCGGTATTGCCGGGTACGGATGCCGCACTGATTCAAGGCATGATTCGGACTATTATTGATGAGGGCTGGTACGACGAAGAATTTATTCTCGAGAAGACCTCTTTAACGTTTTTGGTAGATCGTGAAACGGGAAAAAGTTATCGTAGCGAAGATGAGATGTGTCCCAATCCAACGGTAGTGGGATCTTTGCCTGTCGGAGTGCCTTACGTATGGGATGAGTCGAGCGGCGAGGCTCGTTTGTACAGCGAAGAGGATATCCAGCCTGCTCTTGAAGGCACATGGACAATTGACGGTCGAGAATATTCAACTGAGTTCACCATGCTGAAAGAATGGATTTCTCAATATTCAGTTGATTGGGCAGCTGAAACGTGTGGCATTGACAAAGAAATCATCGTCGCATTGGCTGATCGCTATGCTAATAATGGTCCTGCAATTATTGATTTTGGTCTTGGCGGTCCTGATAAATACACCAATGCTGACGTGCTGGGACATTCTACGGCTATTCTTACTGCAATCACTGGAAACTATGGACGCAAGGGCTCTGGCATGGGCTTTTTTGGTGGTGTTGGCGCTGATGATCCGGCAGCAACGTTGAATTATTGGGCACTTCCTGAAGAATATGCTTACACAACGTGCGGTATCTCCATGTATGACATGCCTTATAAGGAAAATCCTATTCATGCTGCGCTTACATTCGGCGATGCCTTTACGTTGGAGGCTGCGGCTGCAAACGACATGCTGGAATGGGTAAAATCTCTCGATTTCTTTGCCATTGTAGATATTTATCATTCTTCTGCCGTTGATTATGCCGATATCGTACTACCCGCATGTTCAAAATTTGAATCAGAAGAAAACGTTAAGTCATTGCGTGCAAGCTATGGGCATGTAATGCTCGCGAATAATCTCATTCAGCCCTTATTTGAATCAAAAACTGATTTACAGATTGAACGATTGCTTGCCGCACAATGGGGTTTGGAGGCTATGCTCCCCGAAACGTATGAGGAGTTAGCGCGTTTTATGCTTGATGGGGTCGAAGACCTTGATCCCAATATGTCTGGCATTACGTATGACGCGTTGCTTGAACAGGGCGGTTGTATGGCTCTGCCCGATACAGGTGCGAGCTATAGGCC
>CAZLKG010000006.1:0-13074 GCA_964560045.1 uncultured Slackia sp. | reverse complement strand
TTTACCCACCCCTACTGGCAAAATAGAGCTTTATTACGAGTATCTAACCGATTATGGCCAGCAGCTTCCGATCTATACAGATGCTAATGAGGCCTATGCATCCAACCCGGTTAAAGAGGAATACCCCTTGTATTTCATGCAAGGCAAGAGTCGCTACCGTATTCACGCCTACTATTCAGCCTGTGAATGGTTTCAAGAGAACTTCGAACCTTACGTGAATATTAGTCCCGAAGACGCTGAAGCTCGTGGCATTCAGACTGGAGACACCGTGCGTGTGTTCAACGGTCGAGGAGAGTTTGTGTGTGGTGTCCAAGTGAATCGCAGTTTACAACCAGGAGCCTTATTTATGGCCGAGACCACATATACGCGTTATTACGACGAGGGATTTTTGCAAAATGTTACCAACTCTCATCGTGAAGAACGCCAATACAGCATGTATTTCGGACCACAGATCCCCTACAACGACGTGCTTGTTGAAATCGAGAAAGCGTAGGTGAGGCGCTATGACGAGATTGGCTATTGCAATCAATAAAACGCGCTGCATCGGGTGTCAGACGTGCTCGTTTGCTTGTAAGATGCAAAACAACGTGCCTGAGGGTTTGCGCTGGAATAGGGTTAATACCGAAGGGTGCGATGTGGAGGATGGGGCGCTTGGGACATTTCCTACTCTCACTCGTTCATATCTTCCGATTGCGTGTCAACATTGTGAAAATCCTGCGTGTCAGCGCGTTTGTCCTACAGGTGCTACGTATAAGGATGACAAGGGTCGCGTAGAAATCGATTACGATAAGTGTATTGGATGTCGCATGTGTATGGCGGCCTGTCCCTACAATGCTCGCGTATTCAATTGGAACGAACCTGCGCGCAAGCCAGATTTCAATTACGGTGACAAAGAAGTACCTGTTCGTCCAAAAGGTGTGGCCGAAAAATGCACACTTTGCAAGGAGCGCACCGACAGAGGTGAAGAGCCTATGTGCGTGAGATGCTGTCCGACCAAAGCCCGTACTTATGGCGATTTGGACGATACTACCAGCGAGATTTCCAGGCTTATTGCTGAACGTCACGCTTATGTATTGCTCGAAGAGCAGGGTACCAAGCCGCAAGTCCACTATTTCGATTAGAAAAAGGTGTGAATAATGGGAACTTCTACTAAGTTCAAAGTTGCGTGCGGCGTTCTGGGCATCTTGACCGTCGCAGGTGTAGCAGCATGGGTTTATCAGCTTATGAATGGCCTGGGCGTGACGGGTATGAACAATGGCACGTCTTGGGGCCTCTACATCGGGTGTTTTATGTTCTTTGTTGGTCTGTCTGCTGGAGGCTTGATTGTGGCTTCTTCAGCAAGCGTCTTTCATGTGAGCGAATACAAGAAGGTGGCGCTTCCTGCTGTTATCTTGTCCACAGCTTGTATCTGCGTGGCAGGTATTTTCGTTTTGGTGGACCTTGGTGGCATTCAGCGTTTGTGGCGTATTATCACAGGGTTCAATCTCGCCTCACCTCTCTGTTGGGATATTTGCGTGATTGCTCTATACCTGGTTATCAATATTGTCTACTTGGTATTTATGACATCGAGCAAACCTAACACTGATCGCAAAATCGCCGTAATATCACGTTTTGCCTTACCTATTGCCATCTTGGTTCACAGTGTTACTGCATGGATTTTTGGACTAGAGCTTGCTCGTGAGGGATGGTATTCGGCCATCATGGCTCCTCTGTTTGTAGTTTCGGCCATGGACTCGGGTTTAGCTCTTTTATTACTAGTGCTTAGTGGTCTCAATAAGGTTGGATGGTTTAAAACCGAAAAGAAGCTCATGTCTAGCCTTGCAGGCTTGTTGGCAGTGTGCATTGCTGTGGATGGTTTTATGGTGGGGTGTGAAATACTTACCATGGCATATCCTGGTGCCTCAGGGGCTGAAACTTTGTCTACTATGACAACAGGTATCACCGCTCCGTTTTTCTGGGCTGAAATAGTTTTGGGTATTGTGGTGCCATTTTGCGTTCTCGTGTTTGCGCGCAATCGCGAGACAGCGGGACTCATTACTATCTCAAGCATTTGTGTGATCGTTGGCGTGTTCTGCAAACGTATGTGGCTGCTGCTCACCTCTTTCTACATGCCCAATATATATGGTGCTCCCGGTATTATCAGCGGTTCTACCGAAGCTGCTAATGCCACCGGCATGGACGTATGGGCCGTGGTGAGTACTTATGCGCCTACGCCGATTGAGATTTTGATTACAGTCGGTGTGGTTTCTCTAGGTGCTCTTGCGTTTTTAATCATGGCGAAAAAACTTCTTCCTGGTGGGAGCGAAAAGACTCCCGCAATCGAGTCGTGCATGGGAGTGGAAAGTGCAATGACTTAAAAACTCACGGACAATGATTGTGGTACGTTTCAGCTAAGATACTGCATATACCGGAACTCGAATTTCGTTCGTTGTGAGCATCAGAGCGGGTTGCATGCTTTACCTTTCAGGCGTGCAACCCGTTGTTACAAGCGGGGGTACATTAAAGATGACAAAGACCATTTCATGGAAGATTTTTTCCGAAACGTATGCGTTTTTAGGAAACTCTCTACTTGCTCCTATGAGTCAAACGGCAAGTATTGGCCTAAGCGTAGATTTCTGGCATGAATTCCCCAATTTTGGCGATGCGACAGTTTTGCGCGCTCTTTCCGATTGCGTGCAATTTGCGAAAGATTCTTCGCAGTGCACGAGTGAGGGCGTAAACATGGTGCAGAAAGTCTCAGTTGAATACACACGGCTTTTTATTGGACCTCCGTCTCCTGCGGCACCTCCTTGGGAAACCATGTACCATTCTGGTACCAATATTGGCTTTGGTGAGGCAACATTCCAGATGCGATCTTTGCTTCGCGAAGCGGGACTCGAGGTTAAAAACGTCAACAATCAATATGAGGATCATATGGGAATCGAGTTGCTGTATCTCTCAGAGTTATGCCGTAGGAGAGCAGAGCTTGATGCGGATGGAAAAGCGCACTCTGTGGATGATTGCGAGAGCGACGGGAGAATTTTTGTGTTCATTGAGTCTCATCCACTGTTTTGGGTGGATGCGTTCTATAGCCGTGTCGCCGATGCATTTCCGAGCGGATATTATGCCAACCTGATTGCGCTAGAAGCAGCGCTTCTTCGTTGCCATACAAAAATGCTAGTGGCCTAGGTGCCACTTGTGATTGATTGATTGATTGATTGGGGAATCGATCTTTACTCGTTTTCCCATCATTTACCATCTGGTTCGAATTTTCTTTTCCAAATAAATACCTCTGGTAGCCTTCATTTTTTACTTTCTTGTTTGTGCTGCTGTCAAGTGTGCGACAATAGCGACTGATAAACACGTCTAAGGCAGGCACATCATCATGGCAGCGCAGTTCAAAATTGCGCCGGTAGACCCGGCGCTTGTCTCTCTCATTCAACAGGAATTCGGCCTGGCGCATCTTGTTGCCCGCACCATGGTCGCGCATGGCGTGGGTAGCGTGGATGAGGCGCGTGCCTTCCTCTCTCCTGACCTTGAGCACCACTGGCGCAATCCCTATGAGATTCCTCAGATGAAGGAGGCGGCTGACCGCATTGAGCGCGCCGTTCGCACCGGCGAGCGCGTTTTGGTATTCGGCGATTTCGACTTGGACGGCATATCGGCCACTACGGTGCTCACGCGCGGCCTGCGAGCCTTAGGCGGCGACGCCATCGCATTCATTCCTAAGCGTTTTGAAGAGGGCTATGGCCTCACGCCCGCCGCCATCAAGCGCGCCCAGTCCTATAATCCCGCCCTCATCGTTACCGTGGACTGCGGCATCTCCTGCAGGGATGAGGCGAGAGCCGTTGTCGATGCAGGCGTAGATTTGGTGGTGACCGATCACCACAAACCGGGCGACATGGTGCCTGAGGGTATTTCCGTAGTCGATCCCAAATGCGACCCCAACTGCGCAAGCTCCATTCTCGCGGGAGTGGGTGTGGCGCTCAAGATGGTACAGGTTTTGGGCGGTCGTCTGGGTCAACCCCATCTGTGGCGCGAATACACTGATTTTGCCACGCTAGGCACCGTAGCCGACCTTATGCCGCTTGTGGGCGAGAATCGCGCCCTTGTGGCTGACGGGATCGCTCGCATGAACGCATCCGCACGCCCCTGTATCGCGGCGCTTGTGGATGTGTGTAAGATGGCTGAAACACCGCTTTCCTCTACCAATTTGAGCTTTTCCCTCATCCCGCGTCTCAACGCTGCAGGACGCATGGGAAACCCCGATCTTGCGCTTGGACTTTTGATGACCGACGACTACGACCAAGCCCAGAAGAAGGCTGCCGAGCTCGACTGTGTGAATTCTGAGCGTCGCGCCATTGAGGCCAAGCTCGCCGAGGCCGCCAAGGAAAAAGCCGCCCTGTCGTATAAGGGCCAGCGCGCTCTCGTGGTGGCGGGTGAGGGCTGGCATGAAGGCGTGAAGGGTATTGTCGCGTCGCGTCTGGCGAACATCTACGGGGTGCCGACGCTTCTGTTCACCATCGACGGTGATGAGGCGCGCGGATCGGGGCGCAGTGTGGGCAGCGTGAACCTTTTTGAGGCCGTCAGATCTGCGGCGGATATTCTCACGCGCTCCGGCGGACATGAGGCTGCCGTGGGTGTGACGCTTCCCGCCGAAAACCTCCCCGAATTCACAAAACGTCTGTGTGCGTATATGGACACCTTGCCTCAGGACAGCTTCCTTCCCCTTGTCGAGATTGATGCCGTGGTTGATCTGGCCGAACTTACGCTTCCCGCCGTAGCAAGCCTGGAGCGTTTGGCTCCCTTCGGTCAAAGCAATCCCACGCCTCGCTATCTTGCACACAACGTGCGCCTCCACAACTGCCGTGCGGTGGGTGTCAACAAAAACCACTTCTCATGCTCTCTGACCGATGGTGTGGCTTCAGTGAGCGGCATCATGTTCCACTGTGACGGTATTGAGTCGCTCATGGCGTGTGGCAGTGTGGTGGATGCAGTGTTTCAGGTTCAGGTTGACGAATGGCGGGGGTGTCGTTCGGTTAAATGCATCCTTGAAACCATAGAACCGGCCAGCTCGTGTCCTGCTTTGCGTGCCTGTCTGCCAGATGAGGAGATGAATTTTGTCAGTGAGCTCTACGACATAGAGCGCGATCTAACAATCAATGGTGCAGCAGGTGATTCATGCAAAAGCGCAGTCGGCGCTTCACGCAAAGACAGCGAAACCCTTCAAGCCGATCGCCGCGCCCATTGGTCGCAGCTTGCCCAAAACGATTTCCCTGAGTTTTCCCGTCGCTTGATATCGGTCTTTATCGGTGATGCGCCCCTGCACGACTCCCAACGCCGCGCGCTCGATGCGCTCGCCCGGGGTCGCAATACGCTTGCGGTAATGGGAACGGGGCGTGGTAAATCCCTCGTGTTTCAGGTGCATGCCGCGCGCTGTGCGCTCACTTACAATGCGGCCAGCGTTTTCGTGTATCCCCTGCGTGCGCTTTTGGCCGACCAGCGTTTTCATCTTGCCTCAGCCTTCGAAAGTTTGGGTCTTTCAGTGGCGGCACTCTCCGGTGAGACACCCAATGATGAGCGCGTTCAGGTGTATGCCGGATTGAAGGACGGATCGGTGGATGTGGTGCTCACCACTCCTGAGTACCTTGCATTTCACGCCGATGAGGTGGCCGCGTGCCAACGTGTGGGCTTTTTCGTGGTGGATGAGACCCATCACATGCTCCAGTCGGGCTTCAGGCGTCGTGATGCCTATGCCAATCTTGGCGAGGTGGTGGCCAAGATGGGTAATCCCGTCGTGCTTGCTGCTACCGCTACGGCTCCCTTTGAGGTAGAGACCGCAGTTCGCGCCGCCTTGCGCATAGATGAGGTGGTGCTTGACAACTTTGTTCGCACCAATCTCAATGTTGATGACAGGCGCAGCATTCGCGACAAGGACAGCTACGTGGCGGGCATCATCGCTTCGGGAGAAAAGACTGTGGTGTATGTAAACTCCCGCATGGGCACCATTGATCTGGCCCGCACGCTGCGCTCAATGGTGCCGCAGGTGGCCATGCAGATAGGCTTCTACAATGCCGGTCTTTTGCGCGCGGAGCGCGAGCGTGTGGAGCGTTTGTTTCGCGAGGGGGTGCTGCGCGTATTGGTGTGCACCTCGGCTTTCGGCGAAGGGGTGGACATTCCCGACATTCGCCACGTGGTGCTCTACGGCATGCCCTTCTCCGAAATAGAGTTCAATCAGATCAGTGGCCGGGCGGGTCGTAACGGACAGGATGCATGCATCCACGTGCTGTTCGGCAAGCGCGATGCGATGCAAAACGAGGGGATTCTCTCCGAGGGCGCCCCCGATCATGACACCATGGCCTGTATCTATCGCGAGCTTAAACGCATGCAGCGCGAAGCTGAAACCCGGCTTGCTTCAAAAAACTTGCATAAGGAGACACCCGACTTTCAAGGAAGCCGGATCCATGTGTCCAAGAGTCCTTTGGCAACGTCGGTGCATGGAGGTGAGGTTTTCTTTACAATATCGGGACAGGACCTCTCGGCGGCCTGCATGGCTCGCCGTCCTCGCTTCGATATAGGGGAGCAGGCATGCGCGTGCGGAATCTCGGTATTCGAAGAGTTGGGGCTTGTGCGTACGCGTGCGGCGAGTGGTCTTGGCGATGCAGCCCACACGATTCATGTGTGCATGGATCCCAGCAAGGTCGAACTCACCGACAGCGTGTTGTATCGTGAAGGGATGGGCGATTTGGATGAGTTCGCGCGCTTCAGGGAATGGGTCATGCGAAGTCCCGTCGAATCGCTTCTCGGGCGCATCGTGCGCCCTTTACTGCCGAATGAATCGTGACGGAAAAGAGGAGACGCATGGCCGAAGAGAAGAACAGCCCAGATGCGGCTTTCCGGCCTGCAGGTAGTGAACCCTCCGATTGTACGGATGGCGATATATCTGACACCTTTTTAGCAGACGCTCACGACGGGGTTATCACCCCTTCTGCTGCTGCCGGTAAGGGCGTGACACCCGATGCCCGATTTGTTGAACTTAAGCGGCGCGGGTCTTCGTACTTGCCGGAGGACGGCATGAAGATGGTGGAGAAAGCCTATCACTTTGCTGATGAGGCTCATGCTGGTCAGCAGCGCAAAAGCGGTGAGCCCTTTGTTGCTCATCCCCTCGAAGTTGCCCTCATTCTGGCCGATTTGCGCATGGATGCCGACACCTTATGTGCCGCGCTTCTGCATGACACAGTGGAAGACACCGAAGCAACTGCGGATGAGGTGTCCGATGAGTTCAGCCCTACGGTAGCGCGTCTTGTGCAGGGTGTCACCAAGATAACCCGCATTGAGGTTGAAAGCCTGACCGATGAACAGGCTGCCACCATCCGCAAGATGTTCGTGGCCATGAGCAAGGATATTCGCGTCATTGTGATCAAGCTGGCCGACCGCTTGCACAATATGCGCACGCTTGAAGCCCTGCCTGAGGATAGGCGGATCTTCAAATCGCGCGAGACGTTAGAGATTTATGCCCCCATTGCGCATCGTCTCGGAATAGCCTCGATTAAATGGGAGCTTGAGGATCTGTCGTTTTACTACTTGGATCCGGGCAAATTCGCCCAGATTTCGCGCATGGTATCTGAGAGCCGTGAAGAGCGTGAGCAGTATCTCACCGATGTGATTGCCACGCTTTCGACAGAGCTGAACCGCTTGGGCATCAAGGCGCATATTGCCGGTCGTCCCAAGCATCTGTATTCCATCTATCAAAAAATGACCACACGCGACAAGGGGTTCTCCGAAATATACGATCTGATTGCGGTGCGCGCCATCGTGACAACGGTTAAGGATTGCTATTCGGTTTTAGGTGCCGTGCACACCCTGTGGCATCCCATGCCCGGGCGCTTCAAAGACTACATTGCCATGCCCAAGATAAACATGTACCAAAGCCTGCACACCACGGTCATCGGGCCGTCGGGTCGCCCGCTTGAGGTGCAAATTCGCACCGAGGACATGCATCGCATGTGCGAATACGGAGTCGCAGCGCATTGGCGCTACAAGGAGAAAGCCGGCAAGGCTGATGCTGCGTTCGACCGTCAAATAGCGTGGCTGCGCCAGGTGGTTGAGCGCATGGAAGAGACCGATGACTCGCGCGAGTTCATGAGTGATTTGAAGATGGATCTCGCGCCCACCGAGGTGTTCGTGTTCACTCCGGCGGGTGACGTGATGAGCCTGCGCGCGGGATCCACGCCGGTCGATTTCGCCTACGCCGTACACACGGAGGTGGGTAACCACTGCGTGGGAGCCAAGGTGAACGGTGCTATTGTGCCGCTTTCCTATGAGCTTCAGACCGGGGATCGCGTGGAAATCCTCACCCAGAACAGCGCTGCACCCTCGCGCGACTGGTTAAAGATGGTAAAGACCCCCTCGGCCCGAAGCAAGCTGCGCAGTTATTTCTCCAAGCAAAGCCGCAGTGATGATCTGGCGCTTGGCCGCGAAAAACTGGCTCGTGAACTCAAGAAACACGGGCTGGGTTTGGGTTCTACCGCCTCTGTGCGCGCCCAGAAGGTCGTATGCGAGCAGATGGGCTACAAAGATATCGATACCATGATGGTGTCTGTGGGTGCCGGCAAGGAGACGGCGCTGCATGTGGCAAACCGCCTGGTGAAGATATTGGCACCTGAACCGGAGGATAGGCGTCCCACCCCCAATCTGATGACCACCGGTAATGTGGCACCGCCCATGCTCACGTCGGTGAGACGATCCGGCTCCTTAGACAAAACGCAGTCATCCAACGGAGTGGTGGTGGCCGGACTCGACAGTGCGCTTGTGCGCCTTTCGCGCTGCTGCAATCCTGTTCCCGGGGACAGTATCATCGGCTTCGTCACGCGCGGGAGGGGCGTTTCGGTGCACCGGCGAGACTGTCCCAATGCGAACGACTTGATGCGTCACAAAGGCCGCCTCATTGAGGTGTATTGGGAGGATTCAGCTGGGATAGCCACGTCATTTCAGGTGGAGGTTTACATCGAGGCGGTTGATCGTCTCAACCTGCTGCGTGACATTATCAATACGCTTTCGGACACCGGTGTGAACGTGCTCATGTCGAACACCGCAAGCCACTCCGATGGTATTGTGGAGATGCGCTACCTCTTCCAGGTGTCGCAGGTGTCAAATGTGGAAAAGATTCTGGAGGCATTGCGTCGGATTGACGGTGTATTTGATGCAAGACGAATGCTGCCCACAGGATCGCCGCATGCCGATCGCGGCAGGAAGAAGCGCAGCTCGCAAAAGCAGCCTTCGCACACCAATCCCGATGTGAGGCAAACAGGGTAGTTGCTTTGTCTGCGAATGGAAATCTCACCGACTGCCCCATTTCGAAGTCAATGAGATGGTCGGTTCGAAATACATGAGTGGTCGATCTGTGGCAAATTGGGTGGCTGGGTTGCCCAAGAGGGTCGTAGGATGTCCCAAAGGACAAACAGGAGGTTTTTATGCGTGCGAACTGCAAACGTATCAACACCGAAAGCCGCGGGTGCGTACCCGTGGATGTGCTCACCATCGGTATGATGGACAACAACTGTCTTATCGTATCCGACGGCAGGGAAGATGGCTCTCCTGCCATGGTGGTTGATCCCGCAGGTGATGCTCCGGCCATCATAAAAGCGCTCGGTAACCGCAGCCTAAAATACATCGTCTGCACGCACAACCACAACGATCATGTGGTGGCGCTTCCCAAACTTGCAAAGGAAACGGGTGCCAAAGTTGTTGTACATGCGGCGGATGCCGCCGTTATTGAAGCTGGTCAGCCGGGAATTTTTGGCGCATGGGATTGCGTGGAAGGGCTGCGCGTTGACGTGAAGGTAAGCGATGGTGATGTTATCAAGGTGGGCTCTTTGGGCTTTAAGGTTATCCATACACCCGGTCACACCAAGGGCGGTATCTGTTTGTACCTGCCTGGGTTCGACGGTAAGCCGGGACTGCTTTTTTCAGGTGATACGCTGTTTTGCGGTGCCACGGGGCGCGTTGATTTTGAGGGAGGCAGTGCAAAGGAGATGCGCGCGAGCCTTCGCACAAAACTTGCCCCTCTGCCCGATTCAACCATCGTGTTTCCTGGACATGAGAGTTTAACCACCATAGGTATCGAGCGCCATCGCGTGATAGAGGCGTTTTGATACCTCATCGCTCAATGAGTGAGGAAGTGGGCTGTTGTTGGGCGGCTGTTATCGATAAGAGCCTGTTTGCAGCAGCCTCACCTTTCACTCGTCCATCCGCACGAAGCGCGCACGGGTGTGCGGTGTTAGGGCCCCTTTCCCTCATGGGATGGAACGGTAAGATTTCCGCCGAACTCAAAATCCAAGCAAACTATCTGCAAAATAATGCGTATCATATGCGCGGCACATTTTGGGAGCCTTGCGGGTTCTTCTGTGTTGTCTGTGCCTGAAATGCGCGGCATCGATTCATGCCGGGGCTTGAAGGAGAGGATGCTGTGAGCGTCGAGCTGGGAACCTTCGTTGCCCAATTGATGTCTAACCCCCTCATGATCGCTGTGGTGCTGCTTAATATAGGTGTCATCACCGTAAACGGCGCGACCGATGCGCCCAACGCCATCGCTACGGTGGTTTCTACCCGATCCATGAAGCCGCGTCCTGCCATCCTTCTGGCGGCGATATGCAATTTTTTCGGCCTTTTGGTTGTCTCCCTGTTCACAAGTGCTGTTGCCAGCACCATTTTCAACATGGTCGATTTCGGCGGTGATAATACGGCGGCCACAGCAGCCTTGGTCGCAGCGATGGTTGCCATCATCGCGTGGGGCGTTGCTGCCTGGTACTTCGGAATCCCCACATCGCAAAGTCACTCCCTCATCGCCGGACTCACGGGTGCCGCTATCGCCGCCATGGGTAGTTTGGATGCCATCAACTGGGATGAGTGGGTCAAGGTTATCTACGGGATTTTGCTGTCTACGTTTCTGGGTTTTGGCCTGGGGTGGTTTACCGCTCGGATGGTGGCAAGACTTTGCCGTAACGTCAACAGGCATCGCGCCAATGAGGTGTTTCACAAATGTCAGATTCTGGCCGGTGCGGGCGTGGCCTTCATGCACGGCGCTCAGGACGGCCAGAAATTTATGAGCGTCTTCCTTTTAGGGATAGCGCTTTCTGCCGGATTGGGTCAGTCGGTCGAGCTGGCGCTGCCGATGTGGCTGATGGTTCTATGCGCGGTCAACATGGGGCTGGGCACGGCCATCGGCGGTGAGCGCATCATCAAAAACGTTGCGATGAACATGACGAATCTTGAGGTTTACCAGGGATTTTCTGCAAGTCTTTCCGCCACGCTGTGCCTGGTTCTCGCCACGTTCACCGGCATGCCGGTCTCTACCACCCACGTCAAGACCACGGCGATCATGGGCGTGGGGGCAGCCAAGCGTACAACGGCCGTTAAATGGCAGGTTGCCATAGATATGGTGAAAACCTGGGTACTTACGTTTCCTGGATGCGGCCTGATAGGTTTTTTGATGACGAAGCTGTTCTTGATGTTCGTATGACACTATGTGCATGATGCAACGCTCTCCAGCAGAACCAAACGAGCTCGCCGCATTGGATAAGGTGGCACAGAAACAAAGGCAAACGCTGGTGCGCATGAGGGTTTGCGCGCAGCTGAGAAACATCGCCTTCGAGGGGTAACGCTCCCGGCGAACAGCGATGAAAGCGAGAAAAGAAAGGGCACCATATGGGTCTCAAACCGAAATTTAACTATTTCGACGCCTTTGAGGAGCAGGTGGATTTGGCATGTCAGGAAGCGGAGCTTCTTGTTGAGGCCATCGACAACTTTTCCACACCAGAGGCTCTCCTACCCGATGTGGAACGTGCCCACGTCATAGAGAAGGCGGGAGATGAGATAAGCCATAAGGTGTTTTCCGCCTTGGCCACGGATTTCATCACGCCCATTGAGCGTGAGGACATCATAGCTATGACACAAAACCTTGATGATGTCATCGACTACATGGAAAGCACGGTGCAGCGTCTCTATATGCTCAATGTATCCTCAATGCATCCCCGTGCCGGTGAATTTGCGCGGCTCTTGTTGAAAAGCTGCTATGCGCTCAAAGACGCGATGCATG
The DNA here is from genome assembly GCA_964560045.1 of uncultured Slackia sp. Lineage (GTDB taxonomy): Bacteria > Actinomycetota > Coriobacteriia > Coriobacteriales > Eggerthellaceae > Slackia. The sequence continues at coordinate 998 of CAZLKG010000006.1, read as the reverse complement.
ATTTCCGCGATTTCAAAAAGTCCAAGAGACTGCAGAAGTTGATAATAAGTGTGGGCGATGTGGAAGAAGAGGCGGATGAGCTGTTCTTCCAGGTGATGCACGATCTGTATACCACCGGCAAAAACGAACCGATCAACGTATTTGTGTGGGACAAGCTCTTTCAGCGCATGGAAAACACCGCCGATGCCTGTGAACATGTGATGGATACCATGTCCACGGTTATTTTGAAAAATGCGTGAGGGAAATAGCGAACCGGCACCGACCCCTACGGCGTCCGACCGTTTCGATGTGACCCCATGACACCCATGACACCCTATGATGCCCTGGGTGCGCAAAGGGAAGTCTTCGCGCATGCGGCATCTGCATTTCACCTGTCCTGACATGTATACCTCCAGGAGGAATCCCATGCTTGCCTCTGAGCAGATTTCATCCATAGCAGCGGCACACGGCTTTGGCTCGGTGCAAAGCGAACAGCTCTTAGAGATTGACGGCGCGGCACACGTGATGCGTCATAAGAAAAGCGGCGCACGCCTGTTGTTTTTGGAGAACGAGGATGACAACAAGGCTTTCTCCATTAGCTTCAAAACCCCTCCGACGGATGATACGGGCGTGTTTCACATCCTTGAGCATTCGGTCCTGTGTGGATCGGACAAATTTCCGGTCAAAGAGCCGTTTGTGAATCTGCTCAAAACCTCCATGCAGACCTTCCTCAATGCGATGACCTTCCCCGACAAGACCATGTATCCTGTGGCTAGTACCAACGAGCAAGATTTACTCAACCTCATAGATGTGTACATGGATGCAGTGCTGCATCCTCTCATCTACGATAAGCGCTCCGTGTTCGAGCAGGAGGGCTGGCACTACGAGCTTGATGAAACAGCTTATAGTGCTCCGGAAAGCTCCCAAAAAAGCAACGCGCTTTCCGCGCTCCAAACAGATGACGCCTCATGTGTCCTTCAAACGGATAATGATACCGAGCTTTCGTGCGGTGTTGCATC